>JAUQZZ010000029.1:0-15290 GCA_030586765.1 Candidatus Brocadiales bacterium
GCCCCATCTTCTGTTTATCCTTTTTGTATTTCTCCCTGAGCTGTTCTAGCAGGGGCTGTAGTTTCTGCATCTTGTACATAGACATTTGACTCTTGCGGGTTAGGGGAAAGAGGACTACCTTTACCAAAAAGGTGAGTATTATTATATCTACGCCGTAGTTGGGGATAATGGCGTAAAAGGCGTTCAGAATCTGTAGCAGTCCCTTGCTTAAGGGGGTAAAGGCGCCAAAGCCCAGGAGGGTTTCCAGTTTGTAATCTTTTAGGACATCCTCTCTCTTTGGTCCCAAGAAGAATTGATACTCATGTCTCTCGGCACCCTGTGGAGGGAGGGTGAGGTTGGCGGTCTCAATGCTTACGACTAGATTGGCCTTGCCTTTAGAATCCTTTTCTAGAACGGGCCGAGAGTTTACGGCATATACCCAGTCGCTGGACCCTGCTTTTAGTACAGAGGCAAAATATCTGTTCACACCGCCAGCCCAAGTGATACCGTGAGACTCATTCCTCTCAGGAGATTTCACTAGCTCGCTCAGGGTCTTCCGTATGAGCCTGATTTTTCCTCCTCCCACATCTACCCCCACCACCGAGGCCATATCGTATTCAGGCGTCCCCTCCAGGCATATCTGGCTGGAGGAGACCACGGTGTACCTGACAGGTAGTTCTGCCTGGGAGATGTTTTCCAGGACTATTTCTGCGTCTACATGGTATCTTCCCTCCTCGAGGGAGAGGATTTTGGTGAGCCTAAGACCTTCTTCCAGTGTGGTCTGGAGGCTTATGCGGTTAGGTGTTATTTCCTTCACCTGGTATATGCGTTTTGAGAGGTCGTATTTCCCTAGGACCTCCTCTAGGGCCATGGGTGGAGGGGAGGCCTCTGAGGGCTCAATTAGGCAGAGACGTTCCCCGCCTCTATAGTCCTTGTACTTCTTAAGGATAGCGTCCTTTAGTGCAGCGCCCTCATTGGTCCAGGTGGTCTTGAGGAGGTCGTTTTCCAGTAAGATATTGTCTACTATAGGAACCTCTGAGGGAGGAGCCGGTACCAGTTCACTCTTTTCTATTTCTACTGCAGGTGCAGGGGTCTTCACCTCTGCTTCCTTGGCAGGCTGAGGCTGTACAGGCCTCCTTTGAGGGGGAAAGAGCCAGGGTAGGAATATAAGGTAATATACTAATATCGCTACTGAACAAAGGAGTAGGCCCCAGATTGCCTGCTTATCCATTCCTAACTCCTAAACATCGGTAAAACAGCCTTTCCTGCCCTTCGCCATGATGGTGTAAGGTCTGCCAGCTCTCCTAGAGCAGGCTCTTTGGCGGGCAGGTATAAAAAAAATTATACATCCTCTACCATTCTTTAACAAGGGGGCCACCGGAGGCGAAGTTAAGGCGGGGGATTTATTCCTTTTTATCCCCAGGCAGTTCTGCTTCTTCCACCAGCATTATGGGGATATCATCCTTAACAGGATAGCGCCTGCCGCATTTTGTACATACAATCTTTTCTTCCTTCAGTACCACAGCTGTTTTGCACAGTGGGCAGGCCAGTATCTCTAGTAATTCCTTGTTTATCATCCTTAACCTTCTTGTGGCAATCCAGGGGATTCCTCTAGGGTAAGGAACGAGTTGCCCCTCGTAATATGTATGTCAGAGGGGTCCAGGGGTTGCACCACCTTAGCCTTCCTCAGGCGCACCAGCTCCAGGAGGGCTAGAAATGCCCCTACAATCTCTCCTCTTTCCCTGTCCAGGGGGAAGAGTTCCAGGAAATAAAAGGAATCTGCACAGCATAACCTCTCAAGGATAAGTTCCATATATTCTTCTACAGGGGTTTCCTCTATAGATATAGTCCTGGCCACCTCCTCGAGGGTCTCCCTCATGAGTCGGGTGAAGAAGCCCAGGAGTGCCCAGGCGCTGAGTTCCTCCAGAGACAGGTCTTCTCCTTCTCCCACGCTGGTCTTTACAGTTCTGGACACCCTCTTCTCCCGCTCTCCACGCATCTTACCCAGGGCGTAGGCGGCCTCTTTGAACCTTTTGTACTCTAAGAGTTGCTTTACTAGTTCCCACCTGGGGTCTTCCTCCTCCTCCTCAGGGGCCTGAGGTAGGAGCATCTGGGATTTTATGTACATTAGGGTGGTGGCCATTATCAGGAAGTCTCCTACCAGCCCTGGCTCCAGGACCTTCATAGCCTCCAGGTGTTCCAGATACTGCTCAGTGATCCTGGCTATGGGGATATTGTAGATATCGACCTCTTCCCTTTTAATGAGGTAGAGAAGGAGATCCAGGGGACCGTTGTAGGCCTCTAGTGCTACCTTGTATTCTGTTTCTGTGGTATTCATAGGACGCTGGTAAAGAGCCCGGCAAAGAAACGGACGGGAGGCCACAGGATATTACCCAGCAAAGAGACCTGGAAAATGGGGCCCAGAGCCACCAGGCCCAGGAGTATAAAAGGGCTGTAACTGCTAATCCTTTCATATCCTGGGACCATACCCTCTGGCAGTAGGCCCTTGAGGATGTGGGAGCCGTCCAGGGGATAAAGGGGTATAAGGTTAAAGAAGCATAGGGTCAGATTAATGATTAATCCTAGGCGCAGGAGTTCGTAAGGGTAGCTCCGATGAGAGAGAAGGGAATACTCCCCCAGGAACTGAAGGGCCATGCCCAGGACAAGGGCGGTAAAGAGGTTAGACAGGGGCCCACAGGCTGAGACAAGCATATCATCCCTTAGGGGATGTTTAAAGTTGCGGTTATCCACAGGCACAGGCCTTCCCCACCCAAAGTTGGCAATAAAGAGACAGAGGGTACCTATGGGGTCTAGGTGGGCCATGGGATTGAGGGTCAGCCGCCCTTCTAATCTTGCAGTAGGGTCGCCCAGGCGATTGGCTGCCCAAGCATGGGAGAACTCGTGGACGGTTATAGCTATTAGTATGACGGGTACGAGGACCAGTAAAACATGGATGTCTATAGGCATTTAAAAAGCTTATAGCATCTTATATGAGTCTTGTCAAGGAAAGACTGCTTTGTAGTTGCCTGATAAGCAAGGAATATCTTTTCCCTTGAATAACCAGCTATAAGGACATATAATTAAAAAGCTTAAAGGAGGCCCAGTGGGGAAGATAGGCGAAGATATCCAGTATGCCAAGAAGGTAATAAACCTTGAGGCCCAGGCTGTTAGTAACCTTGTGAAAAGGCTGGACGATAATTTTCAGAAGGCAGTGGACATGCTATGTAACTGCAAGGGCAGGATAGTGGTCACAGGGATAGGAAAGGCAGGGATAATAGGCCAGAAGGTCTCCGCTACCTTGGCCAGTACGGGCACACCTTCCTATTGGCTCCACCCCTCAGAGGCAAGGCATGGTGACCTGGGCAGGGTGGTGAAGGATGATGTAGTCCTGGCCCTCTCCAATAGCGGTGAGACGGAGGTGGTACTTTTACTACCCTATGTGAAGAAGATTGGTGCCAGGGTGATAGCCATCACCGGTAATGGGCAGTCTACCCTGGGCCTCCACAGCGACGTGGTGCTAGATATAGGGAAGATAGAGGAGCCCTGCCCCTTAGGTCTTGCACCCAGCGCCAGTTCCACAGCAATGCTGGCCCTGGGGGATGCCCTGGCCCTCACCGTGCTAAAGAAGAAGAACCTCGGCAAGGAAGATTACGCCTTTTATCACCCAGGTGGAGAGTTAGGCAGGAAGCTCCTTACTGTAGAGATGGTAATGCGGACGGGGGAGGCTAATCCCGTTACTAAAGAAGATAGCCCTGTCCTGGAGGCCCTCAAGATTATGACCTATACCAGAGGCAAGCCAGGGGCAGTAAGCGTAGTGGACTCTAAGGGAAGGCTGGCAGGTTTTTTCACCGATGGCGATCTCAGGAGACTCCTTCAGGAGAGGCAAGACTTTCTTTCCAGGCCGATAAGGGAGGTCATGACCAGGGCACCCAAGACCGTTAAGAAGGGCTCCCTGGCCACAGAGGCCTACAGGGTCTTAAGGGAGAATAAGATAGACCAACTCCCTGTAACGGATGATCAGGGTGTGCCTATAGGGATAGTGGACGTTCAAGACCTCTTAGATGTGGGATATTAAAGGGTGGGCCTAGGAGATATTAAACTAATAATCATAGATGTGGACGGCGTGCTTACCGACGGAAGGATTTACTGTAATGCACGTGGAGAGGAGCAGAAGGTCTTCCACGTAAAAGATGGCTCAGGGATAGCCTTCTGGCATAGGGCCGGGTTAAAGAGCGCTATAATCAGCGGCAGGAGTTCCCGTGCTGTGGAACAAAGGGCCAAAGAGCTGGGGATAAAGGATGTCTATCAAAAAGCCCTCAACAAGCTGGAGGCCTACGAGAAGATAGTCAAAAAGCATGGGCTAGAGGACGAAGAGGTATGCTACATCGGAGACGATCTCATTGACCTGCCTGTGCTAAGGAGGGTGGGTTTTTCTGTGGCTGTTAGCGACTCCCCGGAAGAGGTATTAAGAGGTGTAGATTACGTCACCAGGACCTCAGGGGGCAAAGGCGCTGTCAGAGAGGTGGTGGAAAAGATACTGAAGTTCCAGGGCAAATGGGAAGGTATACTTCAGAGGTATCTTTAAGACCCTATGACTAAGAAAAGGATAATACTTTTCTCCATACTCTTTTGTTTCTTTCTTCTCTTTATACTATCTGTAGCGGGGGTCTTACCCAACAGATTACTTAAGGAGACAAAGGAGGCACCCTTACAGGTGGTGGAGGGGAAGTCCTATGCCGAGCTCCAGGAGGAAGGGGAAGGCCGCGTTACCCAGTATGTAGGTGACTTCTGCTTTCCCAGTTACGATGCCTCAGGAAAGGAGACCTTTGTCCTCAGGGGAAAGGAAGCCGTGCTGATAGACGATAAGGTTTATAAGATAAAGAAGCCAGAGGTCCGTATAAAGGGTTCCGCTATTAATACAGGTACACAGGAGGCTCAGGATATTGTCATCAACTCCCGCCTGGGGGAGATGGATAAACAATCAAATATAGGCAACCTGTACCGAAAGGTAGTGATAAAGCTTGATGAAAACACTACCGTTAAGACAGACAGCCTTAAATATGTTCCCGGGGAAAAGAAGGCTTATACAGAGGATAAGGTCACCGTTCGGGGGGATAGGATGTTGGTAAGGGGGGAGGGGATGATAGCGGAGATGGACAGCGGTAGGGTGTGGATAGAGAGGAACGTGGTTGCAGAGCTGGAGGGCGCGGAGAGCAATATATTTATGGTATCCCTGGGGCAGGGCAACAAGAAAGAAGCCAAGCCCAGGAAGACCTATATAAGGTGTAATGGAAGGCTGGTCTTCGAAAAGGAGCCTAATATGGCCACCTTCCACAAGGCCGTCAGGGCGAGAAGGGGCACGTCCACCCTTGCGGCAGATAAACTGGTGCTGGTCTTCGGCAGGGGTGGCAATAAGCCAAAGCTAATCATTGCTGAGGGAAACGTCCTGGCCTCAGATGGTAGTAAGTTGGCCAAAGGGAAGTCTCTTTTTTGGGATGCCGTGACAGATGCCACCACCCTGGAGGACGAACCTACCGCCGAGTTTTTTGAGGAGAAGACCTCCATTATTGCGCCAAAGATGATCTTCTACCAGACGGAAGACAGGGTGGATGCCCCCAGGGGAGGACAACTCACTACTAGAGGCCTAAAGGCCGATGACTCCCAACGAGGGGCCTTTGGGGGCTGGGGCAATGTTACCATTATTTGGAAAGGAAAGATGAACTTTCAAAAGGCACAGCAAAAGGCCTTTTTCGAGGAAGACGTGCAGTTAAGCAGGAAGGATTTCAAGATGAATAGCCAGAATCTGGAGGTAGGGTTCCAGGGGGAGGATTTGAAGGCTAAGGACCTTAAGGCAACAGGTAACGTCTACATCCTGGAGAAGAGTGAAAACCTTCTTCGAGAGGCCTATGGACAGGAGGCCACCTGGGATCTGGTCACTAACTTCATTGAAATTCCTGGGCAGGGGACACTCTTTATGCAGGGGGGAGAAGAGGAGCCTAAAGAGGAAGGGAAGGTAAACGTAAGTTGGGACAAGAAGATGACTATGGACGATACACAGAAGAAAATTACCTTCTACGAAAAGGTTCGGGCTATTAAGGGCATGCAGAAGGTAAACTGCAACCAGCTTAATGTCTTCATGGGGGAGGGTAATAAGGTAAACCATGTAGTGGCCTTGGGAGACGTGCTCTTTACAGACACCAAGGAGGGGGGCATCGAAGGGATAGGCGATACTATGGAGTGGGACTGGGAGAAAGATACAATGATTCTGAGCGGAACACCCACGGCAGAGGTGAGGCGAAAGAAGAACAGAACCTTTGCAAAGAAGATATACTACGACACAAATTCCCAGCGGATAAGCTGGAGAGAAAGGCCCCATTGGCAAATACCCCTGGAGGGGAAAGACTCTTCAAGGTCTTTTTCTTTAACGCCTTGAGGATTAAGAGCAAACAAAAGGGTTAAGAATTGAGAAGGACGCTTATTTTATCTTCTTGTCTTTTGCTGCTTGTTTTCTTCCACACCAATACCTTCTCTGAGGACTCCAAGGGTGTGCAAATAGCAAGCAATGCAGGAGTCCTGGAGGAGGCCCCGGACAATACCCTCTTAGCACTGGAACTGGCTTTAAAGCAAGGTGCCAGGGTCTTGAAAGTGGATGTAAGGGGGACGAAGGATGGAGAGTTGGTTCTGATGCGGGAAGAAACCATAGACCTCATCACCAACGGAAAGGGGGAAGTGGGAAAACTCCTTTCTGATGAACTAATGCTCTACGATGCGGGTTCATGGCTCCACGACAGCTTTGAAGGAGAGCCAATCCCCTTCCTAAGAGAGGTCCTAAGGTTTGCAAAAATAAATGGAGTAAAGGTAATTCTGGACGTCAAAGAACAGGGCCTGGAAAGCCAAATAATCTCCTTGCTGGAAGAAATGGGGATGGTGAAGGAGGTATATCTCTGGGGGACATTGGGGAATTTAAGGGAAAAAGAACCCAGCTACCTGGGGCCCAGCCTCCACTTCCTCTCCCCGGAGGAGCTTAGCCCAGCAAATATAAAACAAGCCCATTTCCAACATAAGGAGGTTATAACCACGCTACTGGGATGCGATGATAGGGAAGAGATAAGAAAGGTGGCAGCCAAAGGCCCAGACATTCTTTTAGTGGACTTCCCTGCAGTGGCTGCTGATGTCCTCAACAGCGAAGGCATGAAGGAGCCAAAGGGGAGGACAAAGAGGCGGGCCTTGATAGTGAAATCTCATGGCGACCCAGAGGCAAGCTATGAGATAGAGAAGGAAGAACCCCCAGAAGGAGGAGGGCGTATAGACCTTTTAGACCCAATAGGGACCCTTTACAATCTGTTGGTGGGCGCATACGAGAAAAAGGAGAAAGAGGAGCAGGAGGAGACAGGCCTTGTGCCCACCTCTAAAGAGGTTCGCTCTTTAAGCAGGGCACTAAAGGAGCCAAATATAAAGGAGAAGGGTCTCATAGGACGAGGTGTCCGTAAGGTTAGCAAGGGTCTGACGGAAGAGGAGGCAGAGAAGTCAAGAATGGCAGCCCTGAAGATGACCACCCTTTATTCTGAGACAGTAATACCGCCCCTGCTCAAGGCACTGAGTTATAAAAGACCTGCAACTAGGGCCAACGCTGCCTGGGCCCTGGGACTCCTCGGGGATGTCAGGGCACTTCCTGCCCTGCTCAAGCACCTATGGGACGAGGACATAGAGGTAAGAAGGGAGGTTGCTCTTGCCCTGGGTAGGTTAAAGGACCCCAGGGCTGGGGAGGCCCTGCAAGAGTTATTATTAAAGGGCACTCCTGTATCAGAAAGTCACGGTGCTACGCCGGCCGCAAGATATGGTACTACACTAGGGTATCAAGATGCGCCATCGGTGAGGTACGATGCGGCCAGGGCCTTAGGTTACATCCGATACGCTCCCGCATTGGGGGACCTCCTCAGGATCATGGTACAAGACCCTGATTGGAGGGTAAAGGGTGCCTGTGCCTGGGCCCTGGGAAGGATAGGCGATGGTAGCGCAGCCCCGGCCCTGGGTAAATTTCTTACTGCGAACGCGGCCGACCCCTTTGCCTCTTGGGCCCGCACCCAGGCGGCCTGGGCCCTCTCTAAGCTTGGTGAGGATTCCTCGGCCGCCCTGCTCGATGCCTTGAAGGACAACGAAGAGGTTACCAGAAGGAGGGCCTCCTGGGCATTGGTAAGGATAGGTAGTCCAGCCTTACCTGCCCTGTACAGGGCCCTGAGGGACCCCAAGCCCCAGACAAGGCAGAGGGCTGCCCTTGCCCTGGGCTGGATTGGGGATAGTAAGGCCGTCTCTTCCCTCCTGCGCTCCCTCTACGATGAGGAGCCTGGGGTCAGACAGGCAGTCATATGGGCCCTGGGCCGCATAGGCGACCCCAGGGCAAAAGGGCTGCTGGATGACCTCATGAAAGAGGATGAGGATGGGAAGATAAAGGAGCTGGCAGGAGAGGCCATCTTAAAGATTTCCAAGAAATAGAGAGGTGTGAGCATCCAAGCAGGGTGCCGCAGGGCTTAAGCCCTGCGGTATCCAAGATGATTGATTATAACTAAAACAAAAGAGTGGGTAGACAACGACCTTTATGGTCGTTGATTATGGTTCAACGAGGTAAACCTCGTTGTCTACCTTGATCCTTCCCTCAGAATGACGGGAGGTCATTGAAGAGACTTTTTCAGAAGCGTTAAGACAAAGAGAAAGGCGTAAGATGAAGGTCTATCTTGTGGGGTCGGGTCCCGGCGACCCAGGGCTTATTACTGTTAAGGGCCTGGATTGTATCAGAAGGGCCGATGTTATAATCTACGACTACCTGGTCAGTGAAGAGTTCCTCAAAGAGGCCAAGGAGGGGGCGGAGATAATATATGTGGGCAAAGAGGGCAGCAGGCATACCCTGGAACAGGACGAGATAAATAGGCTCCTGGCAGAGAAGGCCCAGACTGGAAGAGTGGTAGTGAGACTCAAGGGGGGTGACCCCTTTGTCTTTGGCAGGGGAGGTGAGGAGGCCGTGTACCTGGCAGAAAGGGGCATACCCTTTGAAGTGGTGCCTGGGATTACCGCTGCTATAGCCGCCCCCGCCTATGCAGGTATACCCGTCACCCACAGGGGCTACACCTCAACCCTGGGACTGCTCACCGGCCATGAAGACCCCACAAAGGGAGGAAGCGCAATACCCTGGGACAAGATAAGCACGGCCATGGGCACTTTGGCTGTTTATATGGGGATTAAGAACTTACCTTATATAGTAGGCGAACTCTTAAAACATGGTAGACCTAAGGATACCCCTGTGGCAGTGATTCGCTGGGGAACCACTGCCCAGCAGAAGACAATAGTGGGTACCCTGGGGGATATCCTGGAAAAGACCAAGGGTCTGGAACCTCCTGCCGTTACTGTGGTGGGAGAGGTGGTGAAACTCAGGGAATACCTGAACTGGTTTGAGACGAGACCTCTTTACGGAAAGACCGTAGTGGTAACCAGGGCCAGGGACCAGGCCAGCGATTTCGCCAGGGAATTGGAGGAATTAGGGGCCAGGGTCATAGAGTTTCCCACCATCAAGATAGTAGAACCCGAGGACTTTACACCCCTGGATAGGGAACTCCGCAGACTGGGGACCTTTCACTGGGTCATCTTTACCAGTGTAAATGGCGTGGACTGTTTCTTTAATAGGCTCTTTCAGTTGGGAAGCGACGCCAGGGCCCTGAAAGGGGTGAAAATCTGCGCCATAGGACCAGCAACGGCCCAGGCAGTAAGAAGGTATTATCTGAGAGTAGACTGTCAGCCCTCAAAATATGTGGCAGAAGAGGTCCTGGAGGAGCTTAAGAGGAGGGAGGAGCTCAAGGACAAGCGCATCCTTATGCCCAGGGCAGATATTGCCAGGAGCTTCCTCCCTGAGGAGCTGAAGAAATTAGGGGCTGAGGCCGTGGAGGTTACGGCCTACAGGACACTCCTGGTCCATCCAGAGGAGCTAGACCTGCTGGAAAAACTCAGGGCAGGGGAGATAGATATGGTGACCTTTACCAGTTCCTCTACAGTGAGAAATTTTGTAGAGATAATAGGCAAGGAAAATCTCGCCCAACTGGACGGCAAGGTCCGCTTCGTAAGCATAGGACCCATCACTACCAGGACAGCAGAAGAGCTGGGGATAAAGGTCTACCTGGAGGCAAAGGAGTATACCATCCCAGGACTAGTTAAGGCGATAAAGGAGGGATTTAAGGAGTAGCCCTCCTCTCACCCTCACCCCTGAAGTTCTCCCTGACAAGCGCGAGAATGTCCTGCTGTACATGGTCAACCTTCCCCATGGTGGAGGTTACTATTCTATCCAGTTCCCTGATGCGCAGGCCCATCTGGCGGAGGATGCTCAGGGCCAGGGAAGGGTCTGACCTTACCTTCCTCAAAAACATCTCGTGGTCAATGGCCAAAACCCTGGCCTCTCCCAGGGCCTTGACAGTGGCAGAGCGGGGCTGACCATCGAAGAGGCTCATCTCCCCAAAGACCTCCCCTTCCCCCAGGGTCGCTAAGAGTATCTCCCTGGGGCCTATGCTCTTGCTCACGCTGACCTTCCCTGACTGGATTACATACATCTCTCTGCCGGTGGAACCTTCCTTTATGATGATTTCTCCATCCTTACATACCTTGCCCAGAAGTCTCTCTTCCACCATTTTATGCCCCCCTCCCATAAGGGTAAATGATAAAGAGTAACGGTTGCTCTCCGTATCGGACGGCGGTCGTGGTTGAGTCATGCCTGAGACAAATCCGCCTAGGGTGAACTTGCTTTACACGAAGCAGAGCAAGTCCGCCTGAGGTCCGCCTTAGGCGGACGCCTCCGGCGCACATGACTCTGCTACTACAGATTTAGCCAGGGTTCAGACTGAACCGAGTTTCTCCTTGAGCCTGTTTAGGTCCTGCTGTACCTGTGAAATTTTACTACGAAGGTCTCGCTGGGCCTGTTCAGGGGACTTGCTTATCTGTGGTAGTCCACGTTGTACCTCCTCCAGTTTACCCAGGGTAATGCTTAGCGAATGGTCTAGTTCCCTGATGCGCAGGCCCATCTGGCGGAGGATGCTCAGGGCCAGGAAGGGGTCTGACCTGACCCTTCTCAAGAAGGCTTCGTGGTCAATAGTTAGTACCCTGGTCTCCCCCAGGGCCCTGACAGTGGCTGAACGGGGTTGGGAGTCAATTAGGCTCATCTCCCCAAAGACCTCCCCTTCCCCCAGGGTGGCTAAGACTATCACCGTTGAGCCCATGCTCTTGCTCACCTGAACCTTCCCCGACTGGATTACATACATCTCCCTGCCGGCGGAACCTTCCTGTACGATGATTTCTCCATCGTTATATACCTTACCCAGAAGTCCTTCTTCCCCCATGTCTTTACCCCTTACCTAAGGCCGTAGAAAATAGATTAAAACTCTCTGAAAGTGCACCCAGGACACCTCTGACCATAGTATATTGAGACCTGGGACTTATCGCTTGAAAGAGGATATCTCTATAGCTCCTGCTTCCAGTGAACATATCCCAGAGCATATCACTATGGGGGGTACCCAGGGAGGGGTCTTTCTGTTCCTGCTGGAGGGTCCTGAAATATCCTTTACTTAGAGAGGGTAGGCCGCAGATGAAGTCATTAGCACCAAAGAGAAACCTTCCCACGAGGTTATCCCTGTTGATTTCCTTACATACAGTGGAATAGTGCCTCAGGAAATCCCCTTCGCCTATTCCATAAAGGGATACCACCTGTGCAGCGGCCTTTCCTGTTACATAGGCAGAACCTATCCCATCCTTATAAAGGCGTGTGCTAGCAGCATCTCCCACAATGACTATCCTGTGGCCGTAAGGCTTACAGGCAGCCCCCACATTAATCTTAGGGAAACAGTGACAGAATCTTTCTGGTAACTTCCAATTGGTAGGCAGCATCTTTTGCACTAAAGGATGGGATAGGAAGGCCTTCACCGTCTCCTGGTTTACATCCTTTCCCAATAGACTGATGGTGGCATACTCGCCCTTTGGGGTAATGGCAGCAAACTTAACCCCTGGCAGGTTTAAGAGGAAGACATGGATAGCGTTTCCAAAATGTTCTGAAACCCAGTCCTTACCCAGAGGCATCTCCGCCTGGGTGGCACGGATAGTGTCAGGGGCTGTGTAACCGAAACCCAGGTCCTCAAATTTCTTTGCCGTCAGGGCATTTACGCCAAAGGCCCCCACCAAAAGGTCTGCCTCCATCACAAACTTTTTCCCAGAGCAGAGTCTGGGCTTATAGCCGTTTAGTTGTATCTCGTCTACGACCTGCCGGTCTAAAATAGCCCCTTCCTTTGCTGCCCTCTCCATAAGGAACTCGTCAAAGCTCTGGATGCCTGTCTTCTCGCTCCCCTTTGGCCCTCCCCCTCTATAGGTAGTGGCAATCCCCCTTTGGCGAGTATATGGTGACCTTATATAAACCTCACCACTAGAACTGTGGAAGCAGTAGGAGTCAACGCTCCGCTGGACTATAGAAGGCGGCAGGTTTATGCCATCTATGGCCAGGGATTGGACCATAGATTCAGAGACGACCCCTGCGCACATGTTACAACCAGCTGGGCCCTGGTGGGTGAAGGTCTTACGGTCAAAGATGGTAAGCCTTACCTTCTTTCCCATATCCTTGGCAAGCCTCATGGCATATATACTAAAGAAGGCCCCTGCTGGTCCTCCACCAATTACAGCTATCTCTGCTCCCTGGGGCAGGGGAAGGTGTTCTCTTTCTGTCACTAGGATAACTCCAGAACCTCAAAGAGTTCTAATTCTTCGGCCTTTCCTTTCATCTGTTTCTTTCCCCAGCTCTTTACCTTCACCTTGTCCTTCACCCGCTCAAAGGTCTTTTCGCTGATGAGGATGGTGTTAGGGGGTTCCTTGGTAAAGTCCTGGATGCGGAAGGCCGTATTTACTGCATCGCCGACTACGGTGTACTCCATTTTTTCCGTGGAGCCAACATTTCCAGCAACGACCTCACCGGAGTTTATTCCCACCCCGATAGCAACGCCCTGGCCCTTCTTTTCCTGGAGCCAGGCATTAAAGGTATCCAGGGATTTTTTAATCTCCAGGGCAGTTTTTATAGCGGCCAGGGCATGGTTTTCTACAGGGGCAGGGGCTCCAAAAACAGCCAGGATGCCGTCACCCAGAAATTTATCCACTATACCTTTATTATTTATTATTATCTTGCTGGTCGAAGAGAAGAATTTGTTGAGGATAGATACCACCTCCTCTGGGCTAGACTTTTCCGCCAGGGCAGTGAAATTCCTTATGTCAAGGTTAAGTATGGAGACAGGCTTCTTTTCTCCTTTGAACATAGAGTCGTCGTCCTTCCGCTGCATCACCTCCTTGACTACCTCCTGTGGGACGTAGCGCTCGAAGAGTTTTCTTATCATGATTTCCTTTTCTATTGAACTACCCAGTCTACTTATTTGTTCTTGCAACTCCTCCATAAGGCGTTCATTCTCCTTGGTCAGGTCCAGGGT
Organism: Candidatus Brocadiales bacterium; assembly: GCA_030586765.1. GTDB lineage: Bacteria > Planctomycetota > Brocadiia > Brocadiales > Bathyanammoxibiaceae > JAUQZZ01. Next base: position 13,470 of record JAUQZZ010000029.1, read on the forward strand.
CTCCAGGGCCTGTTTTATCGTGGTCTTTATCTCCTCTGGTTTCCAGGGTTTTGTCAGATACCTATAAACCTGGCCAGCGTTTATAGCGTCTATAAGGTCTTGAACATCCGTATAGCCTGTGAGCACTATCCTTATGACATCGGGGCGGATTTCGGAGGTCTTCTGGAAGAGTTCTGTGCCTGTCATCTCTGGCATCTTCTGGTCGGCAACGATCAAGGAGATTTCGTTGGATTCCAGTATCCTTAAGGCCGCCTCACCGCTCTTTGCCGTAAAGACCATCCAGTCCTTCCTCAGGGTGCGCTGAAGGAGGTCCAGGCTATCCTGTTCATCATCTACCACTAAAACACTATGTCTTCTCATTCTTTACTCCTTCTAGTGGGAGTTCGATGGTGAAGGTGGTTCCCACACCCACTTTGCTTTCCACCTCAATCCTTCCGTTGTGTTTCTGGATTATGCCGTAGCTGACGCTGAGTCCTAGTCCTGTACCTTGACCAACAGGTTTGGTGGTAAAAAATGGGGTAAAAAGTTTCTTTATATTCTCCTCTGATATGCCCTTCCCACTATCCTTTATAGAGATTAAGGCCTTCTTGTCCTTTATAGAGGTCTTTATCCAGAGGTCTCCCTTTCCCTCAATGGCCTGGGAGGCATTGGCCAGGAGGTTCATAAAGACCTGGTTTAGCTGGCTGGCAAAGCAGGGTATCTTGGGCAGGGGGCCGTAGTCCTTGTGTACGGCTATACGGTTTTTGTAGTAGGAGGTGAGGATATCCAGGGTGCTGTCTAGACCTTCGTGGATATCGGCCTTCTTGTATTCCGCCTCATCCAGCCTGGAGAAGTTTCTCAGAGAGGTGACGATGTTTTTTGTCCTTTCTGCACCGTTGCGGCAGCTCTTGATTAACTTGTCCAGGTCCTGGAGGATAAAGTTCAGGTCTGCATTCTGCACTATCTCATCTACCTGCTTTCTTTCCTCTGGGCTTAGGAAGTTCAGGTTTGTGAAGGTAGTAATGAGATTTTTCATTTCCTGGACGTAGCCTTCCAGATGGTCCATGTTTCCGTAAATGAAGCTTATGGGGTTATTCAGTTCATGGGCTATCCCAGCCACCAGTTGGCCCAGGGAGGCCATCTTTTCTGACTGAACCAGTTGGGCCTGGGTCTGCTGGAGGTCTACGTAAGCCTTCTTGAGTTGCTCGGTCCTTTGTTCTACCAGCTTTTCCAGATTGACGTTCATATCGGCGAGTTTTCTGGCATAGTCATCCTTTTCTTCCAGGGTATTTTTGAGGTTTGTCGTGAGGGAGTTAAACTCCTTGGCCAGGCGCCCTATCTCGTCCCTGGCGGGTATATTCACCTTGTGGTTCAGGTTTCCTTCGTCGATGATTTTTATGTCTTTAATGAATTTTCTTACAGGTCTTGTCAGGATGCTGGAGGTCATAAAGCTCAGGGGCAGGGAGAGGAGGATTACTGTACCCCCGGCAAAAAGTCCTATCTTTATCATGGTCACGGCTGCCCCTGTCAGGAGGGCGTGGGCGTAACCTATCTGGATGCTGCCATGTTGAACCCCTTCCTCGAAGAGGGGGATGTGTATCTCATCCACCCAGGTCTTTGAGACGGGGTTAAAGTATTTTCTGAGGGTGTAAATCTCTGAGGAGTAGATGTCCTTGGTCTTTTTCTTCTCCATGAAGAAACGCTCGCTATTTTCACTCTTAGTAATTATGTTCCCCTGGGGGTCCTGAACCGTGGCGTAGAGGACGTTCTTCATCCCTGCCAGGTTATTGATGAAGCTGGAGAGGACTGGATAATTTTTGGTCTTCATCAAGGGGAGGAGTT
>JAUQZZ010000029.1:15300-15549 GCA_030586765.1 Candidatus Brocadiales bacterium
AAAAGATGCTACCCGATTCTTTTCTCTGTTTCAGCTGCTCTCTGCGGTCCATGAAGATGTAGGTGCCTGTTACAGCGAGGTCCACAAAGAACACTATGGGGAGGGTTAACAAGAAGATTTTAGCTCTAAAGCCTAGTGTTAGTTTGCCCATGTCTGACCCCCGCGGAGGTGGAGGATAGTAAGACTTACAGGGGGTGAGTGTCGTACTTTGAGGTTACAGCTAGGTTCAGGCCTTCGCTTCCTTAGATT
>JAUQZZ010000205.1 GCA_030586765.1 Candidatus Brocadiales bacterium
GTGAGGGTGAATTTTCCATCCTGCTCATGGCAGATGGTGCAGTCTTGGACGACCATTTCGAACATAACCTTTGAGACCTTACCTTTTTCGGTAAAACCCTTTTGGCTGTCGTGGCAGTAGTAACAGGTGGTGCCCATGACCTCGGACATCCAGAACATATCCTTTGCTACTATGGCCTTGGCGGTGAAGAGTTCCCCACCCTTAGCATGGCAGTAGTCACAGTCCACCCCCATGGCTACGGAGGCATGCATCATTATCTGTGCCTTTTCCCCATGATTTGTAAGCCCTGTTATGCGAAATCCCTCCACACCGTAGGTATGGCAGTATTTACAGTCCAGACCAAAGGACTTAGATATCTCCTCCATTTTTTGCATCTTCTCTTCTTCAGTACCCCTGAGGTAGCCTGAGGGTGTTTCCACCAGTTGCCTAAGGAGCACCTTCCTCACAGCAACAGGTGCCTTTCCCAGGGGAACCTCCTCTGCACAGGAGGCCAGGAGAAAAACTCCAGCCAGGGATAGCATTATGATTAGCCTCTTTGAGACCATCCTCGGCTTCCTTCCCCCTTCTACCAGGCCACCTGGAAGGCCGTTATCACCTGATTATTGCTCTTCTCGTTCCGTCCTTCGTCCCGAATGGTGTAATTAATCTGGAATTTGGTGTTATGCCCTGCCAGGAACCAGTTTAGTCCGAAGGTGAGGTCCCTCTCCTTATTACCTGCGCTCCGTGAACCATTGGCATCTGGGTCAAAGACCTCGTACCTTACTATGGGCTGGAGCTCCTTCCAGAAGGTGTATCCTGTCTGGGCATACCAGCCCCGTTTGTTCACGTTGGCATCATTAGCCCAGGCGTACTCTACCTTAGTGGCCCAGTTCCACTTATCGAACCTGAACTCGACCCCCTGCCTGTTCTTCTCAGCATCCCCAGCCCGCGCCCCCATGTCCTTTACCCCTTTGTAATACCAGCCACCCAGTTCCAGGCCCCTCATGGGTGTGCCTATGAGACGGAAGGCCAGGTCTTTGTCCTCGTTTTCATCCTTTGCGTTGAGCTCCTCTCCATTAAAGGCACCAAATTGATAGTAGAGATACTTCCACTGTCCCCTGAGTTGTGCCCCTATATCCCTTCTATTCCCAAAGGTGCGAGCTATCATGGAGCGCTCCACAAAGTCAAGTTTGGCTGCGGAACGGAAGCCCTCTTCCACTACAGGTATAAAAAACTGGCCTATATCAATCTGGTGATGGGGTAGAAAGCCCAGGGTAAAGTAGGCATCCTGGAGGATGTCCCTATCCACGGTGGCCCTTCCGTCACTGCCCGTTCTGGGTAATCGGGCCTGTATCTTAGCAAGGTCAAACATTATTGTATATTTTACACTGGGGATGACGTCACCATAGAGGTTCATTTGAGCGCGCCTTATTCTGAATTCATCTGGGATGGAGGAGTCATGCACGTACCATGTCTGAAGGCGGCCACCAATATTTAGCGTACCCGTGCCCACCTTGATGACCAGGGGCTCTGGCTTCTCCCTCTTGCGTCTTATGTCCCCTAACACGTCCTTGAAGGACTTCCAGAAGGGGGTCTCGCCTTCTCTAGCCTCTGAGGTGATACCAGGAGGGTTTGGGGTCAGTCCTTTGTCCTGAAAAGGGGTATTAGCCATTGATACAGTAGGTGCAGGCCTTTCTGGAGAAGGGGACGCCTTTTCCCTGGAGAGTTCCACTACCTGGGCCTTCAACTGGCTTATCTCTGCCTGCTGGGCCTCTAGCACAGCTTGCATCCTTTGCACCTGGGCCTTGAGGTCTTCATCCTCTGCGCAGATTGTGCTCTGGGACAGGAACAAAGGTGCGAAAAGCACCAGCCACGAGATACCTAAAAAGTTTCTCATCTTTGCATCCTCATCTGAGCACTATTGAGCCTCTACTACGGCCTTACCGGTTACCAGCCTCAATCCTCTCTCTGCCAGCACCTTATTAAGAAGGTCTAGGCTGTAGAGACCCGACAGGTCTGGCTTCTTTCTGAGGAACCCCAGTTCGTGGGCATAATTTGCAAAGGCCTCCACGCTCTCTGCAAAGGGTTCGTAGGTGAACTCAACCCGCCCAAAGGCCTCGTTCAGTACCTCTTCTGGCAGGCCCTTTGTGGTAATTCTCTTCAGTTCCGCGTTTATTATCTCTTTGGCCTCCTCCGGGTGGGCGTTTATCCACCGGGTTACCTCTACGTGGGCCCTCAGCCATTTCTCTACGAGGTAGGGGTACTCTTTAAGGACCTTAGGGG
>JAUQZZ010000206.1 GCA_030586765.1 Candidatus Brocadiales bacterium
AAATTATGTCGGACTTCAGAATGGGTCTGATTAGTGGCCTGTGGGATTCCCTGGGAAGCCCCTCCCCCCCCTTCTATTCCTTCTGCTCCTCTACAATATCCCTCCCGTATTTATCCCTTGCCTTGTGTTCCCATTTGTAATTGCCCGAATCCAGTTTCTTTTGTAGTTCCTTCGTTGATTTCTTCCATCCTGGTTTGCCAACTTCAGGGGCATTGTATTGCTGAATTCTGTATCGTTTCTCCCCGTAGCGGAAAGTATCCCCATCTATTGCCTTACCACCTTTATATCGGTGTCCCCCCGATTTGCCCTTAGCTGATACTGTGTCTGAGACTAGAAAGGGTATGAGCAATAATACGCCTAACACACAAGACCTAATAAGTTTCATTTTGGGTTCTCCTTATTTTCGTTTCTCAAGTCCTGGGGCATCAAGCACAACTTGTACTATGTCTCCTGGAGGAATTGGGGTTAATTCTTTGTAGTTGAGCAGGAGGAGCATTGTTGTTACTAATCGCATACGGTCAATTGCTAATCCCACAGAGGACGAGGTTAGTGTCTCTAGGGCGAAGTTGCCGAAGCCAGCGTTTGAAGAATAAAATGATTCCGGAAGAACTCCCACAATGTAAAGCAAATCTCTCATTGCGGTCAGTTGCCCCAAATAAAATATCCATTCAGCACTCCCGAATTCTTTGGCTGAAAGTTTACTGAATCTTTCTCTAAAGGCTGCTAACAATTTCTGATTCTGTTTTTCTGCAAAATAAATCCTATCAAATATTTCTGGTGGAACCATAGAAGGTCTTACGGTGGCCTTGCCATTGACTACATCAGAGACGAGGGTTACTATTTCTAATTGTTTCTCTAATTGCTCTTTGTGGGTGCGTTGCTGAATGGACGTAGCAGCCTGTTGCCGTAAAAGGGGTTCGTTTGTTAAATTCTTCTCACCGTAAGCAGAAGTGCAAACCAACATCCCGACTACAAAAATCATAAAGAATCTCATTGGTGGTCTCCTTTCTGGTAAACATCTTTTAAAAATTTGCCTTAGCTGTAATTCGGCGAATCGGTAGCTCGTATTATACACCCTAAAAGATGAGGCAATGAATACGGCCCTCTTGACAGTATGGGGAGTGATGTGTAGGATAGGTTAGTTCTACACACGGGCCAGGGAGACAAAAAGGCCGTCAAGCCGTCTCCCTGTGCCTTCCCCTTATCCTTCGGTGGCCCATTATACCTTGAATCCTCTCAAAAGGCCACCCTTTCGTAGAACTCCCTGGTATCCCTGGCCAACACCTGGCAGTAAATCATTGTCCTGGAGATTGAGCTATGCCCTAGCCACTTTTTCAGCACCGGGAGGGGTACTCCACTCAGGACGCAATGGACGGCGAAGCTATGCCTGAACGTGTGCGGGTGGCTACGGTCTCTGTCTATCCCTGCCTTACTGCAAGCCTCACCTACCACCTGGTAGGCCCTCTGCCTTGTTACGGGGAATAGCCTGTCCCTGCCCCTTAGTCCTTCCTGGGCTATGTAGCTACCCAGGATACCCGATAGGCTACCATTGAAGGGGATTGTCCTTACCTCTGGCCTCTGTTTCTTCAAGGACTTGACCTTCAGGGTCTTTGAGTAGAAGTCCACGTCCTTGACCTCTATTGACAGGGCCTCAGATACCCTTACCCCTGTCTGCCACAAGAGGGATAGGAAAAGCCTGTCCCTACCCTCTACCTCTCCCAGTATCCTCTCCACCTCCTCTTTGGTGAAGTAGGCAGGGAGTTCACCATCACCCAGGGTAACAAGGTCTCTGTCCCTGGGGATTCTTGCTAGTGCGGTTCTGGCTATCATGTCCTGGTCTCCTTTCAGTAGGTTCGCTACGCTCACTACAAGCCCGCCTGAGGCGGATTTTCAACTTTACCTTTCGTTACAAACGTAATGTAAAGTTTCAGGTGTTAGGTTAGGCCCTGAGATAAGGAGTTACATCTTACCCCAGGGCCTTAGACTTTACAAAAGGACACCTTTTGTTAAGTGCCTGGTATATGCCTTTGTATCCAACCCCTCAAGTGTTCTTCCACCAGGCGAGGCTTATAAAACCTTACATCCTCCATCTGGACAAGGATGTTCTCCAGTGCGTCTCGGAATCCCTCTTTGTAGTCCTGTGATACAACGGTGGTAGGTCTTACTGTAGTGGTCTTGGTAGACATATTACTTGCCTTCCTGTAGTGCAGGATTATACTATGCGGTTAGGCG
>JAUQZZ010000207.1 GCA_030586765.1 Candidatus Brocadiales bacterium
ACTTCAGAACGACCTTTAAAAAAGAGGTTCAGGCGGATATTAGAGGGGGCGCCAGAATCTGGCAGAATTACAAGAGGGGACGCTAGATTCACAAATGTAGTGGGTAGGTCAGGGTCACACCCTGACCGCCAGGGTCACAATGGCCTTCCGGCCAGGGCGTGGCCCTAGCCTACCCAACTATTTTTCAATAAAGGTAGGGCAAGGCTTTAGCCTTGCTGTGAAGGTAAAGCAGACCTAAAGGTCTGCCCTACGATTACGTAACAGGAGGCACGCATGATAATAGAAGAATGTCCCACCGTCTTGAGGCTCAAACACAGGGAGGATTTTGTGGTTACACCCCAGGTAGAGAGTTGCGCTAACCGTGCCCTCTCTTACCTGGAGGCTGGCTACCCGGTGCACTTCAGTGGACCCACCGGCACGGGCAAGACCTCTATGGCCCTTTATGTGGCAGAGAGGCTGGGCCAGCCTGTTATCCTCATACATGGAGACGAGGAGTATGGCAGTTCCGACTTGGTAGGCGGGATTCATGGATACAGGTTCAGTAAGGTGGTGGACAACTTCATCCACTCGGTGCTCAAGACAGAGGAAACCGTGAGGAAACAGTGGGTAGATAACCGCCTGACTACTGCCTGCAAACATGGATTCACCCTCCTCTACGACGAGTTCAACCGCTCCCGTCCTGAGGCCAACAATGCCCTCCTCCCCATCCTGGAAGAGAAGGTGCTGGAGCTGGCCAATGTAGGTGAGCCCTATTTGCAGGTAAACCCCAAATTCAAGGCCCTCTTTACCAGTAACCCAATGGAGTACGCAGGGGTACATACCACCCAGAATGCCCTGATAGACAGGATGGTCACTATAAAGCTTCATCACTTTGACAGGGACTCGGAGATTGCCATAACCCAGGCCAAATCAGGTCTACCCCTGGAACTGGCGGAGAAGGTGGTAGCCATTGTCAGGGATTTCAGGGAACAGAATGGTAATCACAGGCCCACGGTCAGGGCCTCCATCATGATTGCCCGGGTGGTGGCCCAGAGGTGTCTAGGGGTCTCCCCGGAGGACACAGACTTTGCAGAGGTCTGTCGGGATGTCCTGTGCATGGTTGACCAGGAGAAGGCAGGCAACGGACAGGCACTCAAGGAGAAGGTGAATAAGGTTCTGGAAAAGCAGGCGGGTTGGTTCCGCCGCAAAAGACCTAAAAGGGAAAGGGTCCAACAGGATATAAAGTGAGACCTCTGAAAAAGTTATCCAACTAGGATAGGCGGGGCTTTCTAGCCCCGCTCGATGCGGCCCTGGAAAGGGCCGCGGAGGGCCATAAAGGCCCTCCCTACAAAAACCGTATCTCGTAGGGAGGGGGTTTATCCCCCTCCGTAAAAGGGAGCGTAGACTTGTAGTAAATCCGCTAGAGGCGGAGGAGAACCTAGAGGAGGAAAAAGCCGTCATGAAAAGGCTGAGAAACATCAAGACCCATGCCAAGCTGGAAAATCCCAGGCACTGGCTCTTATCCAGGTCTAACCCTGTAGCAGAGAGATTCCGCCTGGTAGAGGAGGAGCGGAAATTACAAGACCAGCTTGAGGAGATAGAGGTTCGATTAGCAGAAATCCAGAAAAAGCGGGTTATTCTATACCCCGGCACCGGGATATCAAGGAGAACACCCCAGGAGGAAAAGGTCCCTATCCATACAAGAGGGAGGGTCAAGGCATGATACCTGGAAGAGGACTTAAGGATATAAGGACACCCATAGGCGCCCTGGCCTCCAGGGACGGGTGTACCCCCTTAAAGGCTCGGACAAAGCTGATGAGCCTCCAGGTGGAAAAGAACCACCTGGAGAAAGAGGTAAAGAGAATGGAGGAAAGGTTAGTGGCAGTAAATACACGGCTCAAGGAGATAAAGGCACAGGAGTCCCGCCTCTTCCCTCAGGCCTCCATAGACTCTGCCCCCTCAGGTAACGGAGAAAGGAGGCTCCCAGGGCTACCTACAGGCAATGAAAGGACCCCTGGGGTTAAGGAGAGGTTGATGAGTTTCTAGTAGGGGTTCAAAATTTTGAACCCCTACAGAAATGTAGGGACAGGGTTTATTTCTGTCCGCAATTCCCAGTGTTTTATTAAGTTCTCGGACAGCCACAAGGGCTGTCCCTACAATAACAGGAGAAAGGTATGACACCAGAGGAGGAAGAAAAACCCTTTGACGTAGAAAAG
>JAUQZZ010000030.1 GCA_030586765.1 Candidatus Brocadiales bacterium
GAAGATAATCTGCTGGTTTTCACTTAGGTCTGGGATGGCATCCACAGGGGTTCTCATCACGCAGTAACCCCCCCAGACCGCTGCCAGGACAAAGAAGCATATGGTAATTACCCTATTCCTGATACAAAATTCAATTATGGCATTTACCATTGCTCAGTTATCCTACAGCTAGAGACCTCTGAAAAATGCTTCAAGAGCGTCCAGTTTGCCCTCTACATGTCATTGCGAGCGGAGCGAAGCAATCTCATATTTTACTGCGTAACAAGCCCTTATGAAAATGGGATTGCTTCGGGGCTTCGCCCCTCGCAATGACGTATTGGGCCTTTCTCAAAGGTCTCAGCTAATGTCTATGAACCTCTTCTCTGGCCTTCTCTTCGAGATATTTCTTTGGGTCCTTCTTAAACCTGCGTTTACAGTCCTCGCAGCAGAAGTGGTATTCTTTGCCAAGGTAAGTGAAACTCGTGGCCTTGGATTTCTCCAGCTCGAGACCGCAGACGGTATCCACAGTGGTCTCTTCCTTGAAGGCCCAAACCCTGGAGGAAAAAAACTCTGGTTTCGACTGGAAGCGGGTCCTGCATTCCTTTGAGCAGAAGTAGAAGATATTGTCATTGTATTTAAGGTTTATGTCTAAGCCTTCCACAGTCATACCGCAGACAGGGTCTATGGGCTTCATTTTGAGCAGAACCTTGGATACAAAGAAGTCTGGTTTTGACTGGAAATGGTCCTTACATTCCTTTGAACAGAAGTAGAAGATATTGTCATTATATTTGAGGCTTATGTCTAGCTCTTCTACAGTCATGCCACAGACGGGGTCAACGTGCTTCATTTCAAGGGGAGGGATTTCCGCTGGTAAGGGAAGTTCTTCTACTTTAGGAGGAGCCTCTACTACCTCCTTTTCCACCTTTGGTATCTTCCGTATGGGCTTTGGCTCTTTTGGAGGTGGCATAGCCCCGTGGATGTGGGGCGGTGCGGCGGGTTTCTCCTCCTCTGCCGATGGACCCCCAGTGGCACCATAGTACTGGGCAGCTACCCCTGGACCCAGCTTGGTCTCTGCGTCAACAAGGAAGCTACCTGCCGATACTACTATTTCCCCTTCTTTCAGGCCGTCCAGGACCTCTATGTACCCTTCGGCTTCGAAGCCGGTCTTTATCTCCCTGGCCTCAAAGAGGTTCTCTTCCTTCTCCACATAGATTATTTTTCTTAACCCCGTGTCCAGGACAGCCGAGCGGGGTATGGTCAGGGTTACTGGCTCTTTCTTTATAAGTTTCATTCCCCCGCACTTCTCGCAGATGCCAGGCTCAGCTTTGGTTACCTCTGGGTGCATGGGACAGTAATAGGTGGACCCGACTTCGTCCCCTCCCAAGGGTATGTACATAGTAGCATTTACATACATCCCTGGCTTTAGTTTCAGTTCTGGGTTAGGTACGTCTACCCTTACCTTGACAGAACGGGTTATCTCCGTAAGGAAAGGCTCAATGAAAGAGACCTTCCCCAGGAAGACCTGTCCAGGGTAGGTGGGTGAGGTGATTTCTACCTTCTGGTCGAGCTTCACCAGAGCCATCTCATACTCGTAAACCTCGGCCATCATCCAGAGGTTGGTGAGGTCGGCTATGGTGTAAAGCTGTGAGCCTTCCATAACATACTGCCCCTCCAGGACGTCCTTTTTTATGACTGTACCTGTGATGGGGGAATAGATGGTCATATGGGTCTTTGCCTGCCTCTCCCTTTCCAGTTCTTCTATCTGTTCCTCAGTAATCCCCCAGAGGAGGAGCCTGTCCCTGGAGGACTGAACCAGAGATTCAGCCCCTTGCACAGCCTCTTTAACGGTACTACTTTTCATCTTTTCTCGGGTCTCCAGGGCCAGGAGATATTCCTTCTGAGTGGAGACAAGGTCTGGGCTGTATATCCAGACCAGGGGTGCCCCTTTTTCCACATCTGTACCAGTGAAGTTTACAAAGAGTTTATCTACCCTTCCCATTACCCGCGATGTAGCGTAGGCAAGGCGCCTCTCATCGTAGGTTATCTTACCCACGGTATAGATTTTCTTAGTTATCACTCGGTAGCTAACAGGCTCCTTTTTTACCCCAGCTAGTCTTACCTGGCTGGGACTAAGTTGAACCATAGGAACCTTTGCTTCCACCCCTGATGGAGCCCCTTTTGCTCCCATCTTAGGCCTCTTTGAAAGGGGCATGCCACAGATGGGACACTTTCCAGGCTTATCTGAGACCACCTGTGGGTGCATGGGGCAGAAATACTCTACCTCCTCTTCGGCCCAGGCAAGCTGGGCATCCTGACTGATGCCCCAGCCCCCAGGGAAGACCCAAGAGGGGAGTAAGAAGAGGAGGGTTATAAGTATTCTTACATACATCTACTGCTACTCCTTTCTAAGGTAATCAAGGGCCTCCTGGCGTTAGGGCTACACCTACTGCCCTTTCCAGGGCTGCCAGATTGCTCTCAAAATCAGCCATAGCGCGGTAGTACTCTAGTTCTACTGTAAGGAGTGTCCTTTCACTATCTATCAAGGTCAGGAAGTCTATCTTTTCTGTCTCATACTCAGTTAGGGCCGCCTTAAGGGACTGTTCCGCCAGGGGCACGACACTCCCCGAAAATATACGGGCAGTGGTCTGGGCGTTGATGGTTTTTACCCAGAAGTCCTTTACCTCAAAGAGTACTGCGTTCTGAACGGCACTATAGTCGGCCTCTGCAGCCTGGAGGGATTCCTTGGCCTCTTTCATCCTGGACCTGTTTTTGTTCCAGAGCCAGGGGACGTTGAAGGCTACCTGAGACATCCACATATCCGCCATGTTGTCCGTCTGCATGTACGTCACCATAAACTCTGGGTCTGGGAAATAATAATCCTTCTTGGTCAGGTCTAAGGTAGAGCGGCCCTTTTTGATGGCAAAGTCGAATTTTTGGAGTTCTGGTCTGTTTTTAATGGCCATTTCATCCAGCTCTCTCAGGTTTATGTTAAGGCTGTGCATGGTGTAATCTTCAGGTCTGCCCAGGGGCGCCTCGGGGTCACGGTTTAGAAGGGTATTTATCCTGGTCTCTGCTGATTTTCTTTCCTCCTCAAGGACCTCCAGGTCTTTTATAATCCTGAAGAGTTCCACCTGGGCAGCCAGGACGTCCCTCTGGGCACCCTTGCCCACCTTGTAACGGGTCTCGGCTATCTTGGCAAACTTTTCCAGCAGTTCCTTGTTCTTTCTGTTTATTTCTATTGACTTATAAAGGAAGTGGAGTTGGTAATAGGCCGTTTTTACCTGGGCCAGTATTTCCCTTATCTTTTCCTCCCAATCCTTCCTAACCATCTCTGAATTTTCTGAGGCTATTTTACCCCTTAGATGGAGTTTCCCAGGAAAGGGAACCTTTTGGGAGGCGACCCCGCGGCGCTCGCTCCTATTCCAGTCGGGTTTTACTTGGATAGGGGACTCCACATTCCATGTGTGGACGTTAAGCATAGGGTCATCCAGGGACCTTGCCCCTGGAATGGCTGCCTGGGCGGCCTCCCAGCGGTTTTGGTCCGCCTGTATATCTGGATTACTCCGTAAGGCCTCATCTATTACCCACTGGAGGGTCAAGGGTGGTTCTTGAGATGCAGGCTCCATTTCTTGAGATAAAGCACCGCTTGTTATAAGCACAGATAATATCACTAGAGTTAAGGAGGTGAGGATATTTTTCATCTCGTTTCTCCTATAAGTAACTCCTACATCTCTTTTCTGCACAGGGGGCAGAGGAGTATCTCAGCGCCGCACTTCTGGCAGATATGCGGCCCTAATTCCTTGATGGACTTTCCACAGTGAGGGCATTTCATTTCCTTTTCTAGGGTGATTCCTCCACCTTTCTTTAAAGCGGTTACTTTCTCTTTGCAGGTGGGGCATCTTATCTCAACGCTCTCCTCCTCCCTTGTTACGATGCCGCTATACTCCTTGCAGATAGGGCAGGCTAAGATATCCTTACCGCACTTACTGCAGGTGAAGACACCCAGCTCAGCTGTCTTGGCCTTGCAGCTAGGACAAATCATCTCTTTTTCTAGAGTGACAGAGCCACCCTTTTTTACTGCGGTTACCTTCTCCTTACAACTAGGGCACTTAACCACGGCAACCGGCTTTTCTGTGGTATGGGCCACTACCTTCTTACACATGGGACAAAGGAGTACATCCTGTCCACACTTGTCGCAGGTGTGGGGCTCCAGGGCAGTGCCCTTTCCCTTACATTCCTGGCAGACCATGCCCTTTTCCAGGTGTATACCGCCACCCTTCTTCGTGACGGTAGTCTTCTCTTTACAAGAGGGGCATTTTATCTCAGTAGGGCCCTGGCCAAGGACGTGGCCGGAGTTCAGTAAAACCATGGCCAGAAACCCTACCACGCAGCCCAGGAGTATCCCCTTTTTCATCTTTCCAGTTCTCCTTATAGAAAGTTTTGCTTTTATGCAAGTTACATCACGATCTAAAGGCCGCCTGCTTACCTTCGTTGGATAGAATATTCCAGCGGGGTTTGGGGGCGCCCTATATATCGGGATTATTGCTAAGGGCCTGCTCTATAACCCGTTGAAGGGTGGGGGGAACCTCGGGGCTGGGCCCCTCTTCGGCAGAGAGGGGCCCAACCACAAACACTACACATAGCAGAGTTAGAAACAAAGACCAAAGGTCTTTCCCATCTCTTTTCCCTCCCAGACCTTCCTTACAAAGGCTGTTTGCAATGAGGGCAGAGGAGGAGGTCCTTGCCGCATTTCTCACAAGTGTGAAGCTCCGCCTCACTAATGGGTTTCTTGCACTGACCGCATATGTGGGTCTTTTCTAGGGTTACACCTCCACCCTTCTTTATGGCCGTTACCTTCTCCCCGCAGGCAGGACAATGAAACTCCACAGCCTTCTCAGGCAGAATTTCCGGAGCAGCATGTTCCTTGCAAATAGGGCAGGCCAGGATGTCCTTGCCGCACTTCTCGCAGGCGAAGACCCCGAGTTCGCCTAGCTTGGTCTTGCAATTGGGGCATACCATCTCCTTTTGCAGGGTCACACCTCCACCCTTCTTTATGGCCGTTACCGTTTCCTTGCAATCAGGGCATTTCATCTCCACTGGCTTTGCTACCTTGGCAACCACTGCCGCGCATTTCGGGCAAAGGACGACTTCTCCTCCACACTTCTCGCAGACATGCGGGTCAAGTGTAGTACCTTTCCCCTTGCACTCAGGACAAAGCATCTCCTTCTCCAGGGTGATGCCCCCGCCTTTCTTTATGGCAGTGGTCTTTACCTTGCAGTCAGGACATTTTATCTCCGTAGAGCTAACATGTTCATGCCCAAGGTGTTTTTCCTGGGCAAGGACGGGCCTGTAAGCTAGACCTAAACAGAGAAAGCTAAGCAGGCACCCCAGAATGATTCCCTTTCTCACGTTTTTCTCCTTTCACTTGGTCTTTTTATGCCTCGATGTAAGAAATAAGCAGTTTTTTGTGAGATTTATCACCTCCTTTACTTGAATCTTTGAGCATCGAGAGGGACCGGATAGTATCTCTTGAGTCTCAAGGAATTAGAGACCACAAGGATAGAACTAAAGGCCATGAACCCCGCCGCTATCATAGGGCTGAGGAGGCTTAGGGCGGCCAGGGGTATTGCAACGATGTTATAAGAGAAGGCCCAGAAAAGGTTTTGCTTGATAATACTCATGGTCCTTCTGCTGAGGGCTACAGCCTCGGCCACCTTCTTTATGTCACCTTTTACGAGGGTGATTTGTGAGGCCTCCATAGCGATGTCTGTCCCTGTGCCTATGGCGAAGCTCACGTCTGCTGCGGCCAGGGCTGGGGCATCATTTATTCCATCCCCTACCATGCCTACCCTCTTTCCCCTGCCCCGCTCATACCTGAGTTGGGCCACTTTTTCCTCTGGATTTAACTGGGCCATGAAGCGTTTGATTCCTACATCACGGGCTATCGCCTCGGCTGTTTCTTCGTGGTCTCCTGTGAGCATAACAGGTTCTATTTCCAGGGACCTTATCTCTTCTACGGCCTGTTTTGCCCTTTCCCTGGGGATATCCTGAAGGGCTAAGAGGGAGACTGCCTTTCCGTCCATGGCCGCATAGACCACTGCTTTAGCCTCCTTTTTTATCTCCCTGGCCTTATTCAAAAGGGGAGATGCATCTATATTGTTCTCTATCAACATCCTTTCGCCGCCGATGGTGAACCTTTGCCCGTTGCAGGTTACTTTAATACCTTCTCCAGTAATGGACTCAAAATCCTCCACGTCTCTAAGGGGTATCTGCCTCTGGGCCGCATACCCCAGGATAGCCCTGGCAAAGGGGTGCTCCGAAGGCCTCTCGCAGGAGGCTATAAGGGAGAGGATTTCTTCATCGGGGAGTTGGGAGACATTGTAGAAGTCAGTGATGGTAGGCTCTCCTTTAGTAATAGTTCCTGTTTTGTCAAAGAAGAGCGTTTCTATCTTGCATGCCTGTTCCAGGCTCTGGGCGTCCCTGATAAGGATACCTAGCTCGGCGGCCCTGCCCACCCCAACGGTGACAGCGGTGGGAGTGGCCAGCCCCAGGGCACAGGGACAGGCAATGAGGAGGACGGCTATAGAGGCGCTTAGGGCCATAGCAAAGGGATGCCCTGTAAAGAGCCAGATGCTAGCGGTTAGAACAGCTATAAGAAGCACTACAGGGACAAAAATCCCTGATACCATATTGGCCAGGTTTTCTATGGGGGCCTTGGAACTCTGGGCCTCTCTTACCAATCTTACGATATGGGCCAAGACGGTGTCTTCCCCCACCCTCCGCGTTTCAAAGATGAAGGAGCCCTCGTTATTTATGGTGCCGGCCTGGACTTCATCGCCTGGACCTTTCCTTATAGGCATGCTCTCCCCAGTGAGTAGGGATTCATTTAATGTGGTACGGCCTTCCAGTACTACCCCATCAGCGGGAATCTTTTCACCTGGTCTTACCCGTACCCGTTCCCCTTGGACCAGTTCCGCTACTAGCACCTCTACTTCTTTGCCATCCCTCAGGCATCTGGCCTTTTGGGGTGTCGAGGCCATGAGTTTCTCTACGGCCTCAGTGGTCTTGGCCCTGGCCTTCGACTCTAGGTGCCGACCCAGCAAAATTAGGGTTATTATCATACAGGCGGTCTCAAAATACAAGTCCTTTCCACCATATAGTATGCCTAATAAGCTATAGGTATAGGCGGCGCCACTGCCCATGGCTATAAGGGTGTCCATATTTGCCCTCAAGAGCTTCAGTTGCCTTGCGGCACCTAAAAAGAACTCAGAACCCGCCCCTAAGACCACCACGGTAGCGAGCAGGAGTTGGAGATAGTCTGAGTAAGGGAACATCAGCATAAGCATAGATATGAGGAAGACTGGAATGGTTAGAAGGACGGAAAGGATGAGACGACTTCGGTGGGAGGTAAAGGCCTTAGGATACCCCTTTTCAATGGTATAGCCCAGACGACTGACAGCCGATTCAAGGTCTTCCCTTCGTGCCCTTCCTTGGACGACGGCCTCCCCAGTGGCAAGGTTTACTACAGTCTCCTCTACGCCTTCTATCTGACGAAGGGCATTCTCTATCCTTTGTGCGCAGGAGGCGCAGTGCATACCGCCTATGTGTAAGACCTCTTGGTTGCGGCCCATTTAAGGATTATCTCCCGAAATTCCTTAATACCTCCACGATCTCTTCTATCTTTTCCCTCTTGGCCTCTTCTTTGCCTGAACGTATGGCCTCTGTAACACAATGTTCAAGATGTTTTTTGAGTATTTGCTCTTGGACCCTGGCTATGGCAGCGGAGACAGACTGGAGTTGGGTAATTACATCCACACAATACCTTCTGTCTTCTATCATCTTTTGCACACCGCGGATCTGACCTTCTATCCTTTTCAGCCTTATGAGCTGCTCATCATGGGGTACACCAATTTTATTGGTTGTAACGGTTCTTACCATAGCCTCTCTCCTCCACAATTTTTGAACTTATTATACCATACCCCCCTAGGGTACGCAAGAGTATTTTTAGAACTTCGCATGCCTTACTATTTGTATGGTTGTACGCTCTGCCAATTATTTAAAAAGTGAGATTGTTCTTCCTTGACTTTTGAAGAAGATTTTCTTAGGATATGGACAAGGAGGGGGTTAAAAATTTGCCTAAATGTTTTTCTTGCTTTATGTTGGAGGTAGGTTATGAATGCCAAAGAAATAGCCAGCTTTAAGAAGATACTCCTTTCAATAAGGCAGAAGCTGGTGGGCAACGTCAATTCTATGGAAGGCGAGGCCCTGAAAAAGTCCCGCCAGGATGCCGCAGGAGACCTCTCCAACGTCCCCTTCCACATGGCAGACCTCGGAACGGATAATTATGAACGTGACCTGATGATCCATCTGATCCAGAATGGGGAGGCGGAGCTGAGAAATATAGACGCTGCCCTGGAGAAGATAGAAAAAGGTACCTTTGGGGTCTGCGACGTCTGCGAAAAGAAAATCAACAAGACCCGCCTTATGGCCTTACCTCACGCCAGGCTATGTGTAGAGTGCCAGAGAAAAGAGGAGCAGGAGGCTGGCACAGCCTAGTTACATGAGGTCTTACAGCCTTCTAGGCCTGGTAGCAGTCTCTGGGCTAGTTCTCGATCAGGCAACTAAATGGGCGGTCTTTAATTATCTTAAAACCACTGAGAGAATCGAACTCACCCCTTTTCTGAGCCTAGTTCTCAGCAGAAATGAGGGTGGAATCTTTGGTTTAGTTAAAGGAGTAAATATCCTCTTTATCCTTCTTTCCCTTTTTGCTATGGCGATTCTTTTATGGGTCTACAGTCATTCCGATAAGACCCGTCTTTCTACGAATATTGCCTTGGGGAGCATCTTTGCTGGTGCAGCAGGAAATCTTTTGGACAGGATTACATACCACTACGTGAGGGACTTTATAGACCTGCATCTTGAGACAAGGCACTGGCCCACTTTTAATCTGGCCGATGTGCTCATCTGCCTGGGGGTGGGGCTTATGGCCTTAAATACCCTGACTCCAGGCACTCTGCGGCCTCGGTAGCCTCAGGGCTCCTGATGAGTTCTCTGTATCTCTCTAACAGCTCCAGGGTGATTGGTCCTGGTTTCCCACTGCCCACAGTGCGACCATCTATCTTTACTACTGGAACGATTTCTGCCGCCGTACCCGTGAGGAAGCATTCCTCCGCCACATAAAGGTCATACCTGGTAAGAAATTCTTCCCTTACCACTAGACCCATCTTCTTTGCCAGTTCAATGACCACATCTCTGGTTATGCCTTTAAGGATGCCTGAGTTGGCATTGGGGGTGAGGAGTTCCTTTTTATTCACTATAAAGATGTTTTGGCCGGTGCACTCTGCTACATATCCATCTATATTTAGCATGACGGCCTCCGTGGCACCTGAATTAAGGCTCTCTATCTTTGCCAGGATGTTATTCATGTAGTTAAGACATTTGATCCTGGGATTAACGGCCTCAAAATGGTTCCTAACGGTAGCCACAGTAACAATGTCAATCCCTGTCTCATAAAGCTTTGGTGGGTAGAGCTCTATGGTATCTGTTATGATTATTATTTGAGGTTTCTTACACTTGCCTGGCTCCAGGCCCAGCTTTCCTTCACCCCGTGTAACCACGAGCCTGATGTAAGAGTCCTTGAGGTTGTTTGCCCTGAGGGTGAGGAAGACTGCCTCATGTATTTCTTTCTTGTTCATGGGGATCTTCAGGGAAATGGCCTTGGCGGAGTCGTAGAGCCTATCGATATGCTCTTTGAGTTTGAAAACCCTTCCATTGTAGGAACGTATCCCCTCAAAAACCCCATCTCCATAGAGCAGGCCGTGGTCGAAGACAGATATCTTTGCCTCTTCTTCGGGCAACAGTTCACCGTTAATGTAAACCTTAAGAGCCATCTACCCTCTCCTTTCCGAGGGACCACTAGCCCACAATTATTCCGTCAGCTATTCGGACCCTTCTTTTCCCTATTTTTGCGAAGTCCTCGTCGTGGGTGACAATAACAAAGGTCTGACCCTTAGTTTCATTGAGTTTTAGGATTAATTTTTGAATTTCCAGTGAATTCTCTGTATCCAGGTTTCCCGTCGGCTCGTCACAGAAGACTATCCGAGGCTCGTTCATGAGGGCCCTGGCTATGGCCACCCTCTGCCTCTCGCCCCCAGAGAGTTGGTCGGGCCTGTGAGGGGCTCTAGGCTCTAATCCTACCAGACCCAGGAGTTCTGCGGCCCGGGCCATGCTGGCCTTCTTGACGTTGCGCCAGTTGGGGAGGGCATGCCCTATGAGTCCGGGCATCATCACGTTCTCTAGGGCAGTGAAGTCAGGAAGAAGGTGATAAAATTGAAAGATAAAGCCAAAATACCTGTTTCTCATCTCCGCCTGCTGCCTCGGGCTAAGTTCGCTTAGATTCTTTCCTCTGTAGATTACGGCTCCTGAACTGGGACTATCCAGTATTCCCAGGATATGTAATAAGGTGCTCTTACCCGCACCTGAGGGTCCTATTATTATGAGAATCTCTCCCTCGGTTACCTCAAGATTAATCCCATTAAGGACCCTTAATATATTCTTCCCTACCTTATACTCTTTATATACATCCCTGGCGTAGAGAATGACATTATCCTTGAGTCCCATCTAAGGTGTGGAATCCCCCCCTATTGGTCTTGAGGCTGGACGCAAGAGGGGAAAGAGGATTACATCGCGGATAGATGTGTTACCCGTAAGGACCATTACCAGCCTATCAATTCCCACGCCTAATCCCCCAGCAGGGGGCATACCATATTTAAGGGCCAGGATGAAGTCTTCGTCTATCTTTCCCCAACCTAATTCTTCGCCAGCCTGCTCCAGGAATCTCTTTTCCTGTTCCAGGGGCTCATTTAGCTCAGTGTAAGAGTTAGCCACCTCCATGGTGGCGATGTAAAGCTCAAAGCGTTGGGCCAACTGGGGATTGCCCTCGCAGAGTTTTGTTAAGGGACACAGGGTAGCTGGGTAGTTTATAACGAAGGTGGGGTCAATGAGCTTTGGTACAACGGCTTCCTCAAAGAGGCTGTTAGCTATAATATCCCGATGGACTCCCTGGGTCTTAAGTCCCAGCCTGGAGGCCTCCCTCACCAGACCTTCAGTGTCGTTAAAATCCACACCAGCATTCTCCTTAAGGAGTTCGCAGAAAGTAGCCCTTTTCCAAGGGGGGCTCAAATGGACGGTCTTTTCTCCAAAGGTTATCTCGTAATTACCGTTAAGCTCCATAACCAGGGAGCAGACCATTTCCTCTGTAAGATTCATCATGTCATTGTAATCCCCATAGGCCTGATAGGCCTCTAGCATAGTGAACTCTGGGTTATGCTGAGTAGATATGCCCTCGTTACGAAAGTTGCGGTTTATTTCATACACCCTCTCCATTCCCCCTACCAGTAGCCTCTTCAGGTAAAGCTCAGGGGCTATGCGCAGGTAGAGGTCCAAATCAAGGGTATTATGATGGGTGACGAAGGGCCTGGCTACTGCTCCCCCCGGGATAAGTTGCATCATAGGGGTTTCTACCTCCAGGAAACCCCTTTCGTCAAAAAATCTCCTTATACCTTTAATTATCTTGACCCTATCCAGGGAGGTCTTCATGGCCTGGGCGTTGGCTATTAGATCAAGGTAGCGCTGCCTGTACCTGAGTTCCACATCCTTGAGCCCATGCCATTTTTCAGGGGGCGGTAGTAGGGCCTTAGATAGCACTACGAGTTCTTCCACCAGGATAGTTATCTCACCTGTTCTGGTCTTAAAGAGTGTTCCCTCTACACCTATAATATCACCGAGGTCAAGGAGCTGGAGTATCTCAAAGTTTCTTCCCCCTACAGTATCTAGCTTTATATAGAGTTGTATCTTTCCAGTCCAGTCCCTTATGTCTAGGAAGGCGGCCTTCCCGTGGGGTCTGATGCTTAAAATCCTTCCTGCAGCCCTTACTCGCTTGGTTTCCTCTGCTGAGTAGTTCTCAGTGATAGACCTTAAGTTTATTAGCTTGTCATACCTCTTTCCATAGGGGTCTATCCCCTTGGCCCTGAGTTTCTTAAGCTTCTCCAGGCGGTCTTGCTCAAACTTCTCCATAGTATCGTCGCAAAGGGCAGGTTCATGTCTCAAAAAAGGCATTCTATCACGAAAATAAAGACTGTCAAGATGTTACCCTGACCCTCAAGCTTGGTAGACAACGACCTTTATGGTCGTTGGTGATGCTATCTACGAAGTAAACGTCGTTGTCTACATGTGGTCTTCATGTTATGTCCGCCAAAAAGATAGGTGGATACGTAAGTAGCACCTCTAGAAAAAGTTGCATGTCGCCTATCCCCACAGGATAGGCTCGCTAGCTTATCCAGAGTGTTACCCATATCCGTATACTTCACCGAGGTCAGAGAAAATTACTTGACAGTCTTTTATGTGTCTGATAGATTTTGGTTTTTTAAGAATTAGACCAATGAGACCTCTTCAACACATATTAGCCTCTGGTGCCTTTGGTCTCACGGTGTACGCCTTAAACCGTGAACCTGCCCAGGCTATCTCTTGCTTCCTGGCAGGATGGCTATTAGACCTAGACCATTTCTATGACTGGGTACAAAACTTTGGTTTTAACACGGATTACACTTATGTTTACAATCGCTTCGGGACTAACAGGATATCACGTCCGTATATACTCCTGCATAGCTGGGAACCTATTATTGGCTTCTGGCTGCTGTATGCCTTCTATTCCATAAGTCCATTAATATCAGGTATCTTCTTAGGATTCACCTTTCATCTGGCCTTAGACCAGATATTTAATGGCCCGAAGAAGGTCCTGCTGTATTTCTTTACCTATCGTTTAATCCACGGTTTTGACGGCCCATTCCTTATCCAGGAGAGGCTTAGATGAGTTATGGGGTCTGCCTTGGGCGGACCTGATGCATGCCATCTGGGCTCTAGTACTGCGCTCTCTTGAATTCCTTCCTTGCCAGGAAGATACAGATTAAGCAAATAAAGGCCGCCACAGCAAAACCACTAAAGTAGCTCCCCGTATAATCCCTGGAAGAGCCTAATATTATGGGCATAAAGAATCCGCCCAGGCCCCCTGCCGCACCTACCAAACCACCCACAGCCCCTGTCTCTGCGGCAAAATAGGTAGGTACTAGTTTATATACTACCCCGTTTCCTATACCCAAACAGCCTCCTAGCAGGATGAAGGCAACAGAGGCCACCTTCAGAGAGGGCT
This sequence comes from Candidatus Brocadiales bacterium, assembly GCA_030586765.1. Lineage (GTDB taxonomy): Bacteria > Planctomycetota > Brocadiia > Brocadiales > Bathyanammoxibiaceae > JAUQZZ01. The sequence continues at coordinate 13,187 of JAUQZZ010000030.1, forward strand.
GGAGCCCCTCTATTAACAGGCAAAGGGCCGCCAGGGTGAATATGGCCATCAGTATCTTCCTCCCAGGTATCCTATCGGCCAGGTAACCTCCCACAGGCCTAATAAAGGAAGTGACAAAGATAAAGGCAGTAGCCAGGTCCCCTGCGGAGACATGGGAGATACCATACACCTTCTTAAAATAGGCAGGCAGATAGAGGGAAAAACACACAAAGCCTCCAAAGGTAACCCAGTAGAAGAGACAGAAGACCCAGGCCAGGGGATTGCGCTTATAGACCTCCAGGAGCTGGCCAATGCTTTTAGACCGTGCAGTAGTAGGGGCATCGCTGGTGAAGTTCCTGTATAGAAAAGCCATAATGAGAAGTGGTACAGCATAGACAGGGAAGATGTGATGCCACTGGTCATTAAGGTAGTAGTGTATTATTCGCTCCGCAAAGAGGGTGGAAAGCGCGGCCCCGATGTTCCCCATCCCATATATCCCCAGGGCCAGGCCCTGCTTCTCAGGGGGATACCACCTGGAGACATGGGGGATACCTACGGCAAAGGAGGTGCCTGCCATACCAAAGAGGAAGCCGCAGAAAAGGAGAGAATAGTAACTACTGGCATACATGGCCAGGACAGTAGGAAAGAAACAGAAGACCATAAGGATGGTAAAGACCTTCCTACCACCGTATATGTCCGTAAGGATGCCCATGGGTATGCGGAAGGCAGAACCCAGTAAGGCAGGTATAGAGACCAGGAGGGCCAACTGTGTCTCAGTGAGATGGAGGTCCTCCCTTAGGTGAGGTGCAAGGGGAGAATAAAGGGCCCATACCGCAAAACAAGCAGCAAAGGATAAAGTGGCAAGACCTAATACCGTGGTGTTACCTTGAGGTTTTAACGCAATCCCTTTCTCAGTCATAAGTTCAACCTCCTAGGACCTCCTAAGATGGGTTTTTTATTCCTAAATCTTTTGTTTGTGGAACAGCTTTGGCATTAAAACAATAATCAGGCAGGCAACACAGATGGCACACCAGACCCAGAAGCCCGGGGCGTAACTGCCTGTAAGGTCTTTGAGAAGGCCTATGATTATAGGCATACAGAAGCCACCTGTCCCCCCCACAGCACCAGCAAGTCCTCCAACGGCGCCAACTTGCGTAAAGTAGGTGGGGATAAGTTTAAATATACAGGCATTCCCAATACCGCAGCAGAATCCCAGCCCATAGATGCAACCCACTGTCACAGGGAAAGAGACCTCGCTACTTATAACCCCTAACAATATAAGAGAGGCAGAGTAGGTACATATCAGTATCTTCCGTGGACTTATCTTGTCGGCAAGATACCCCCCGAAGGGACGTATAAGGGCTGTTATAATAACGAATATAGTAGTGTATATGAGGGATGCCTGGGCCCGAGGAATCTCCCAGCGGTCATTAAAATAGGTAGGTGAGAATAGGGAGAAACATACAAAGCCCCCAAAGGTCATCCAGTAGAGGAAAGAGAATATCCAGGCGAGCCCACTGGACCTGTAAATAGAAAAAAGGTCCCCAAAGGTCCTGGGTTTACCCCTTCGGGGTGGGTCAGAGGTCATGGTCCAATAAACTATAGCCAGAATCATGGCAGGCACTGCATAGATGGGGAAGATGAAATGCCAGCCGGTAATAGGACCCACCTGCACGTCCTTAAAGACCTTCTCTATTAAAATGGGCACAATGATGGTAGCCAGTATAGTACCTACGTTACCTATCCCGTATATCCCTAAGGCAGTGCCCTGCCTGGCCTGGGGATACCAGACGGATACATGGGTGATGCCTATAATAAAAGAGGTGCCTACCATCCCAAAGAATAGCCCGCATAAAAGGAGAGAGATATAACTATTGGCAAAGATTGCTGCAATAAGGGGGAAGATGACAAATAAAAGAAGGATACTGAAGACCCTTCTACCTCCGTACCTGTCTGTAAGGATTCCTATGGGTATTCGCATCACAGAGCCCAGGAGGGCTGGGATAGCCACTAAGATAAGCACCTGACCAGCGGAGAGGTTATACCACTTCTTAAAATAAGGCCCGAAAGGGGCGTAAAGGGCCCATATGGAAAAACAGAAGAAAAAGGCCGTGGTAGCAAGAAACAATACCCTACCATTCCCAGGGGGTTCTGGCAGAGACACCCCCTTGCTAACTTCTGGGGGTGGTTC
>JAUQZZ010000208.1 GCA_030586765.1 Candidatus Brocadiales bacterium
ACCCTGCAAGCCTCTTTGTTATGTACATGTAATCAGCCTCTCTCTTCCGTCGAAACCTGTTCCCTAAGCTCTTGCAGTGCCCTTTGCCATTTCCACTTCCCCTTTCCTCCCCAATTCTTCAGGGCACGCAATGCCCACTCCGTGGTCTTGTCTTGGTGGCATCGGTTGCAGGCATTGGGATGGTCGTAGAGGATAGTCCGCTCGGGACTCACAAAATCAAAGTCAAAGCAGTGACTGCGCGATTCCAATTTAACAGCGTGCTTGCCTATCCTGGGCATATGACACTCTATGCACTGGCTCCCCGGGCTGTCTGCCTTATGATGGGTATGTTCGCTGATACTGCGCTCGGGAGGGCCTGCCGGGGAATTAGCACTGTGGCAGGTAAGGCAGAGGCTGTTTCCTGGTTTATATACCATGGCGGTATACTTGCCGCTGTGGGGGTTGTGGCAGTCGAAACACCTTATACCCCGGCTGTACATCTTGCTCCGGATAAAATCATTTCCCTGATTCCTATTCTTTTTTGATATTCCATCTTCAAAAAACTCATGAGACTCGGGTCCCTCCATCCCTAGTGAAGGGGCTGGATTTTTATACTTTGTGAGGTCGTCTCCAGGCAGGTAGCCCACCGGGTAGTCCCTGTCCGGGTATTCACTTCCTTCCGGCGGCCTACCTGCAAGATGGCACTGAAAGCAGACATCATTTGCGCGGTCAAAGGGGAGTTTGGCTGGATTTATTATCTTAGCCCCAGCCCCCTGCCCGGGGCCAAGAGATGCCTCAGCCACCACATGCCCTGCCCCAGGCCCATGACAAGCTTCACAAGCTATGTTCCACTCAGCGGGTGTCTTTCCACCCCTGCCGATGAGGCTCGTGCTGTGGCAGCCGTCACAGAGCTTTGAGGTGGGCCTCTTCTGCCAATCTTCAGGATATTGAGAAACCCACCACTCGTCCCTTGGGAAATACCTCACCCACTCCTTTGTTGCCACATTCCACTGAATAGGGAGCATATAGTAGTCGTCGCCTATCTTCTTCATAAAACGCTGTTTGAAGCGACCCCCCACGAGGAGGTCTACGTCATTCAGGCTGAATTGAGTGGAAATATCTTGTTTACCAAAGTCTGCCACCAGGGCCCCAGGCTGATTGGTCTCCTGTATCATCTTGCTGTGTAGGGTAGTCTTCCAGCCTTCGTAATTTTCAGGATGGCATCCAGCACAGACCTTAGAGCCTACGTAAGCGCTCGCTTCTGTCGCTAGGGGGTCCATTTCTTTGACTGCCGTCGCCTCCGTCTTTGCGGTCGTCGTTATCTCTCCCTGCGAATTTACTGCCTTACACCCCATACAGATGAGTACGCAAATAAGCACGCGCAGTTTCATTTTTTTAATCCTTTATAAAGTGCCTCAAAAAAATTAATGCATGCTTCAAGGAGTGCATGATCGTTTTTATGTGTTTTCATCATGCCCCTTAGTATTAGCTCTACCCCCCGTGTCTCCCGCATGCCATATTTTTCATCCCGCAGATCCACATCGTGTACAATCTTGGCAATCTCCCACACCGTTTTATCCTTTATCCCGAAGGCCTTAACAAGGGTCTCAAAGGTACAGTCCTCACCACGGTGACTTAGTTCCGCCCCTAACATGTCGAATGGTGTGGCCTCTTTGGGTATCTTTTTTTCTGAGGCAAAAATGAATTTTGCCTTGGGGTCAACGAACCTCCTTATTAGCCAGGCAGAGGCCAACCTGTCCACATGGGGTCTCTTGCGGGTTACCCACTTTTTCCCCTGGAAATCTTCCTTTTCCAAGGGAGCTGATGTACTGGAACTCAGTCTTTGTCTTTTAGCCTTTAGAGTCTTGGTGCAATGCAGGAAGAGTTTATTGGCCTCTTTACCCAGCGGGGCATTAAAGAAGTCTATTTCCACCGAAGTCTTTAGTTTCTTTCCTATCGAAGTTAGCTCTTTATTTAATACATCTTTCACGGCAGAGATTTCTTCTTTGCCTCTGGTAATCTTTTTGAGGAGGGATTCACAGGCTATTATTATTTCCCGATAGTCAACATCCCTTGCGGTATTAAAAAGCCCGATAATCTCTTTATCCTCC
>JAUQZZ010000209.1 GCA_030586765.1 Candidatus Brocadiales bacterium
CGCCGCAAGAGAGGCGGTGGAGCTAGCAGCAGGAAAATCAAGGCAGGACATTGAAAATGAACGAACGCTTAACCTTTCGCTGGTGAAGCTAATAGAGATTGTTGGAGAGGCGGCTAACCGTGTATCGCCAGAAGGAAGGGCTAAATATCCTAGTATACCCTGGCTGCAAATAATTGGGACGCGTAACCGTTTAATTCACGGATATGACAACATTGACTTTGACATTCTTTATCAAACAATCTTCCAAGACCTACTACCTTTAATCGCTGAGCTTGAAAAAATCGTTTCACCCAAGAAAAAATTATCATAAACTTATCGTCAGTAGATATAAAAGACACGTGTTATGGAACCAGGTATACTTTCCCAAAAGCCATTAAATAAAAGTCTTAGCTAAGCATGACAGAGGACGAGCGCTTTATGCAAAGGGCCCTGGAACTGGCCGAGAAGGGTAGGGGCCGTGTGGAGCCTAACCCTATGGTGGGGGCCCTGGTGGTGAAGGATGGAGAGGTGGTAGGGGAGGGCTATCACGAGTACTTTGGCGGCCCCCATGCAGAAGTAAAGGCCCTCAAGGAGGCAGGAGAGCGGGCCAGGGGGGCCAGCCTCTATATCAACCTTGAGCCCTGCGCCCATTATGGAAAGACGCCTCCCTGTGTAGAGGCGTTGATTGAGGCTGGAATAAAGAGAGTGGTGCTGGCAGTGATGGACCCTAACCCTCTCACCGCAGGAAAGGGTCTCCAACGTCTGAAGCAGGCAGGGATAGAGGTACTCTGCGGTGTCCTGGAGGAGGAGGCAAGGAGTCTCAACGCCCCCTTTTTTAAGCTCATGACGGTAGGGATGCCTTACGTTATTGCCAAGTGGGCGATGAGTCTGGACGGTAAGACGGCCACCCACACTGGGGATTCCCGCTGGGTCTCCTCCCAGGAATCGAGGCAGTATGTCCACAGGCTCAGGTCACAGGTGGATGCCGTAATGGTGGGGATTGGCACCGTTCTCAGGGACGACCCCCTCCTTACCTCTCGTGTAGAGGGGGGGAGGAATCCTAGACGAGTAGTGGTGGACGGCCAGGCGAGGCTGCCTCTGGACTCAAGGTTAGTGAAGACCATTAATGAGGCAGAGGTGATAGTGGCCACCACTGCCCTGGCCCCAAGAGAGAGATTGGAGGGACTAGAGAGGGTGGGCTGTAAGCTCCTGGTGGTGAAGGGAAAGGAGAGAAGGGTTGATTTAATAGACCTTATGAAGAAGCTGGGAGAGATGCAGTTTACAAATATCTTACTGGAAGGGGGAGGCACCCTTACCGCCTCTTTCTTTGAGGAGGGGCTGGTGGACAGGGTGGTAATCTTTATGGCACCGAAGATATTCGGTGGCGGGGAGGCGCGTCTGCCCGTGGCAGGGGTGGGTGTGGACAGGGTAGAGGAGGCATTCAGGCTCAAGGACATCAGGGTATCAAGGCTCTCCGAGGATATCCTGATAGAGGCCATTGTGGAGAAGGATTCAAGGGAAGGTGGAAAATGAAGTACTTCCTGTACTTTTTTCTTGGGGGACTGATTGTCAGCCTGATAGCCTATTTGGGAGGCATGAAGAAGACCTTACTATCGGCCTTTATAGCCACGTTACCCACTCTGAGTGTAGTTACTTTTGTCTTTGTCTATAGAGAAGGTGGGCAAGAGGCGGCCCTCTCTTATGCCAAGGGCCTTCTCCTCTTTACCCCTGCCTGGCTCTGTTATATAGGACTCTTTGTCTTTTTACTTCCCAGGACAGATATATGGAAGGCCTTGGTGCTCTCTGTTTTTCTATACTTCTTTGTAGCCTTCCTCACCAAGGTAGTGTACGAAGGGTTCTATAAGGGATGATTGCGGTGCGACCCTTGCAGGGTCGCTTTTTGGCTGGGCTAAAAGTCCGTTATGGAAGGATCTGCCTGTGGTGCGACCTCGCATTACAAGATGGATTTGTAATAATTTTTCGGAGGGCCTTCTCTGTTATTTATGTTAAGAGACCTCTGCAAAAGTCCTGTTCGAAGGGGTCCAGTATAGTAACTCCCTCCCCCTTGAGGGGGGAGGGTAGGGTGGGG
>JAUQZZ010000031.1 GCA_030586765.1 Candidatus Brocadiales bacterium
GTACCATCTCTGGAATATAAGGGATTTCAGTACAGATAAGCACAGGAAGGTGGACGACAGGCCCTACGGGGGCGGGCCTGGGATGGTGATGCGTCCAGAACCTGTCTTTAGTGCCGTAGAGGCGGTGGAACAGGAAGACCCCGTCCGCCCCAGGCGGATCCTGCTGAGCCCTCAAGGGGTGAGATTCTCACAGTCCTTGGCCGGGGAGCTTTCCAGGGAGAGACGCCTCTTGTTCCTCTGTGGACATTACGAGGGCCTTGATGAGAGGATAAGGGAGGGTTTTGACTTCTTAGAGATATCCATAGGTGACTACGTCCTCAGTGGCGGTGAGATACCAGCTATGGTGATAGTGGATGCAGTGGTGAGGCTCATCCCAGGGGTATTGGGGGACGAGGCCTCTGCCTCTAGTGAATCCTTTAGTGAAGGGTTGCTGGAATATCCCCAGTACACAAGGCCAAGGGAATTTAGGGGGATGAAGGTGCCAGAGGTCCTTGTCTCAGGGAACCATGAAGAGATACGAAGATGGCGCCTGGAACAGGCAAGGGCGCGCACTCGCAGGAAAAGACCAGATTTACTTCCTCTAGAACCTACGTAGCATGTAGGGTGCGTCGAGACGCACCCTACATTTCTGAGGCTTAGGGGTTCGCAAAAAAAGAAAGGGGTTGTCTTTGACAACCCCTTTCCATAAGCAAATCCCCTCGTAACTAACGAATGATTTCGTAAGTCTCCACCTGGTCACTGACCCCACCTGCTTCAAAGGTGATTAAGGCCTTCCCTGGGATATAAAGCCCCCGTATGGTAAAGACTGCCTTGCCTTCCTCATTTGTAAGGAGGCTCTCAGGCTCCACCAGTGCGCGCTCAGGCATACTGCTCCAGGCCTTGACCGGTACATTCGGTAAAGGGTTACCCATCTGGTCAAGGACGGTGACATAAACGGTTTGAAGTTCTCCTGAGCCAGCAGTGACGTACCAGGGACTAGCCTCTAAAGTAGCAGGCGCACCAACTTCCGTAGATAGTGTCTCGGCTGAAGAGGTAGTAATGACAGTTCCCAGAAGGAGAAGGGATAGCATCAGGTAAAGTCTTGTAATCATATTCATCTTCTCCTTTTTAAAAGGAAGTAGCTCTATATATTAATATATACATGGATGCAGAAAATGGCAAGGAGATAGGGGGAAGAATTAGCGTTCCCTTACAAGGGGCACAAAGAGTACAGGTGCAATCTCTCTGCGGGTTATGCCTTTTTCGTCTTTGATTATAAGGGTAAGGTCTTGGGTCTGGAAGGGTTTTCCCAGTGGTATGACCATCCTACCACCAAGTTTTAACTGCTCTACCAAAGGTGTGGGGATGTGAGGGGCTGCTGCCGTGACAATTATTGCATCAAAGGGCGCAGATTCTGGGAGGCCTTTGTAGCCATCTCCAATAGAAACCTTTACGTTGGCATAGCCCAGGGCCGCTAACCTCTCTCTGGCCCTGTCTCCCAGGTCTTTATTTATCTCCATGGTGAATACCTCCTTGGTTATCTTACTGAGCACAGCGGCCTGATAGCCAGAGCCTGTACCTATCTCTAAGACCTTATCATCCGCCTCTAACCCCAGGAGTTCCGTCATCAGGGCAACGATGTAGGGCTGGGATATGGTCTGTCCTGAGCCTATGGGGAGTGGGCCATCTTCATAGCTAAGATGCCTTAGTTCTTCAGGTACAAAGAGGTGTCTTGGTACCGACTCCATGGCCAGGAGCACCTTGGGGTCTTTAACACCTCGAGCTGCTATCTGCACCTCTACCATCCTCATCCTCTCCTGGGCATACTGCCCTTCTCCCTCCTTAGAGACCTCTTTCTTAGGTGTTGCGGGTGCATTAAAGGAGGCGATTGACAGTAAGAGGACAAGGAGTGTGGAGAGGACAAATCCCCTTTTTGCGTGGCTATTTTTCACGGATTATTACTTCTTAAGACCTCTGCAAAAATAGCATGTGGGTGCGTCAAGACGCACCCTACATTTCTAATCATATTACCTTAGGATGGTAGCGTCCGATCTCTGAATAGGACGGACATTGTACGTTGGGTGCGGAGATCGTGCCGTAGGCAGACTCGCCTATGGCGAGCCCAGCGCTACAATTCTTGATTCTTCAGAGGTCTCATAATGCGCAGAGAGTTAAGGTCTAAGTATGAGTGGGTGGTCTTCCTTCTCTACAGCCCTTCCCACGATAGCCGCCTCTTTTATACCCTTCTCTTGGAGTCTTTTAAGGAATAAATCTACCTTGTCTTCTGACAAAGACACCAAGAGTCCACCCGAGGTCTGGGCGTCAAAGAGGACGTCCACGTAATCATCCGAGATAGGGCCTTCTACCCTTACCTTCCCAGAGAGGTAACCTTTATTTTGTACTGATGCCCCCGGCATCAGCCCAGCTTGTGCATGGCGTAAGGAGCCTGGAAGCAGCGGGACACAGCCTACAGAAAAGCGCAGACTCACATTGCTCATCAGGGCTACTTCGTAGGCATGACCCAGGAAGCCAAAACCCGTTATATCTGTGCAGGCGTTTACCCCCACCTCCTGCATAGCCTCAGAGGCAGGTCTGTTGAGGGCCTTCATGGTGGTTATCATTGCCTCAACTTCTTCACCAGAGGCCTCTCCAGCCTTAAAGGCCGCGATTATAAGACCTCCCCCAAGGGGTTTGGTAAGGACCACCACATCCCCTGGCCTTGCCCCTGCGTTTCTGACTACCCTCTTGGGATGGACTAGACCTGTAACGGATAGTCCAAATTTAATCTCTCGGTCTTCTAGGGTATGACCGCCTACCACTACTGCGCCAGCCTCATGCACCTTATCAGCCCCACCCTTTAGTATCTGGGCAATGATGTGGGCGTCTATCTCCCTGGTGGGGAAGGTAAGGATGTTCATAGCTGTAAGGGGCCTTCCCCCCATGGCATAGACATCGCTCATGGCATTGGCTGCGGCAATCTGCCCATAGTCGTAGGGGTCGTCTACTATGGGGGTGAAGAAGTCCAGGGTCTGAACCAGTGCCAGCTCTTCGCTAATCTGAAAGACCCCAGCATCGTCAAAGGTCTTTGGCCCTACCAGGAGGTTCCCATTAGGAAATTCTGGTAAATCTGCCAGGACCCCTGCCATGCACTCCATGGGTATCTTGCCGGCTCAGCCCCCGCAGGTGGCATAATCTGTCAGGCGTTTCTTTTTCGCCATAAAGCCCTCCTATAGGTGTTCTGCAAATTCAGCTACATTGGGATTAGCTAACCTACTGTAGTCTTTATACTTCATCTTTATAGTCTCCACATGGCTTCCTGCCTGGAAGACTATATCCTCATCTTCTGCTAATGACTTGTCTACATATACGTCCAGGTTGTATATGTTGCCGAAAGGGGGCATAGCCCCTACATCACAATCTGGAAATTGACTCTTAAATTCCCCCTCTGTAGCCAGCCTTGCCTCTGGGTCCTTCAGCAGTTTTTTTGTCTTCTCTATGTTGACTCTGTGGCTGGCAGGTAAGACGGTCATAATGAGCTTGTTCTGGGATTTTATCATGACCACCTTGGCTAGCTCTTTACCGTGAACATGTACGCTGGCCGCTACCTCCTGAGCCGTATAGACCTCTTGGTGAGTGGAGACCTTGTATGGGACTTTATTATTGTCCAGGAACTCCTTTAATTTTCTTGTGACGGTCATAGGCAACCCCCTTTCTATTTAATCAATTTACGTGCGCCAGGGGCGCATCCGCCTTAGGCGCCATGCCAGAGGCAGGTCCGCCTATCTTTTTGGCGGAGATTCGCCTTCGGCGAACTTAATATCTTCAACCTCTAATTCTACAACTTCATTTCTCCAGGTGTTGATCTTTGGTGTAAAGGCAATAGAGATGGGACCAGGATTTCTTTCTATTTTGGGTAACGTCTCTCCCATGTTATAGGCAATGGCCCGAAAGGATACATCGCCCTGCCTCAGGTAGAGGCTCAGGTGTTGACCTGAAGTACCGAGGCGGCAGGGCTGGCCTGCCACTCTTAGGTCCTTTGTCATAAAGAGGGGCTCGGGATTACCTTCACCGTGGGGACAAAGGTGTTCCAGTTCTCTAACCTGCGGCAGGGAGAGCCTCTCCAGAGAAAGCTCTCCGTCCGTATAAAGCACCGGCTCCAGGTGCTCTTCCTTCAGGGTGCAGGAGGCAAACTGGTTTATCGATGTTCTAAACCCTTCAATGTCTTCCTGTCTTATCCTTAAGCCAGCGGCCTGGGAGTGGCCCCCGAAGGAAAGGAGTTTTTTCCTAACGGTCTCCAGGGCCTCATGAAGATGTAGGGCTGGAATAGACCTGGCAGAGCCGTAGCCTATTTGTCCCCTCTGGGCTATCATTACCACAGGCCTATTAAATTCTTCTACTAGTCTTGAGGCCACTATACCAATAACCCCTGGGTGCCAGGCCTCACTGGAAAGGACAATAACCCAGGTCGAAGCCAGGTTTACCTCCTTTCGGACCTTTTCCTTGGCGTCTTCCAGGGTCTCTAACTGGAGCTTCTGTCTCTCACGGTTTTTTTTCTCAAGGAACTGAGCAATCCTTCTGGCCTTTTCCAGGGACGGGGTAGTAAGGAGTTCAAGGCTGATGCTGGCATCCCATAGCCTTCCTGCGGCGTTGAGCCTGGGTCCCAATCTAAATTCCACGTGATAAGGACTGAGGGAGTCCGTCTTAGGCGGATTCAGGTCAGCGACCTCTCTGAGGGCTACTATACCAGGAAGGGTGGATTTTCCCAAGGCATCTAGGCCAAACTTGGCCAGGATACGGTTCTCTCCTACCAAAGGGACAGAGTCGGCAATGGTGCCCAGGGCGGCTAGACCCACAGCGTTGAGTAGAAACTCTCTGAATTCAGGGGAGACCCTTTTATGCATGGAAAGTACCTCCCCTAAGGCCCAGGCCAGTTTAAAGGCCACACCTGCCCCTGAAAGCCCTTGGAAGGTGAATCCTGAGTCAGGGAGTTTCGGGTTTATAATGGCAAAGGCCCTGGGAAGTTTCTTGCCGGGTTCGTGATGGTCGGTAATTATCAGGTCTATACCCTTTTCCAGGGCAAGTTCTGCCTCCAGGGTAGAGGTGATTCCGCAGTCTACAGTGACGATTACCTTTGTGCCCTCCTGGGCCAACCGCTCTATGGCCTTGGTATTTAGTCCATAGCCCTCGTCTATCCTTTCAGGGATGTAGTAACTTACCCTGGCTTTTAGTAAAGTAAGGCACCGAAGGAGCAAGGCCGTGGCGGATACACCATCTACGTCGTAGTCACCATAGATAACTATCTTTTCTCCCCCCCGTACTGCCTGGACCAGTCGCAGGGCCGCCTTTTCCATCTCTGGATGAGGTATTGGATTAGAGAGATTTCTAAGTTTGGGCTGGAGGAAGGCGTGGGCAGTGGGGGGGTCTATCATGCCTCGATTAATTAGCAGTTGGGCTAAAAGGGGTGAGACCCGTAGGCTGTCTGCAAGGTGCGCCTGGAGCTTTTCATCAGGGGGCTGGTATTTCCATCTCTTTCTCATCTACTCTGCCTTTTAGAGATTATAAATTGCAAATTACAAATTACAAATTACAAATTTGTAATCTGTAATTAATCTCTGTATAGGGCCGATGGCCTCTTGGACCCGTTTCAGGAGGTCTTCCTGGGCTAGTCCGCCTGAGGCGGATGGGTTCTTAGGGTCAAGGACTACTATGGGAACCCTGGGACGGAGAGATATAAGTTGTGACCTTGTGTCCTCAAGAAGCGCCTCCCCATGCCCATGGTGTTTGTTTATGACGAAGAGGTCTATCTTACTAAGGATTTCCTTTGCTGAAGGCTTTAATCCTTTAAACCCTGGAGGAACTACCATAATGGCTATATCTGCATCCCTGACGTTGAGGAAGCTATTTCCTTCCACTACTACCTTAGCCTCTTTCTCAAAGTAGCTCAGGGCGCTATCTATACCCTCCTTTAGGCTCTCTGGGTAGGATTGTAGCCAGACTACCTTAGAGGCCCCGGCCTTGAGGAACCGTGCAGTATCCTTATCTCCTTCGCCCAAGAGGGCGGGATCAGTAGTTACCTTAAAGGGTACGTCTTCTGCGGTGGAACATCCGTCGCAGATAGTCTCTTTGGGACAAAAGCCTCCGTGGTGGACGGTGATCTTCAGGGCAGAGGTGACCCCCAGGGCCTTTATCAAGAAGGCGGCGATAGTGGTCTTTCCTGCATCGCTGCCTGTGCCGTTAATGGATATGAATCTCATGAATGCCTCTCCGTAGTGCTGGAGACCTTGGTAGATTTTTCTTCGGTGAGGGCCGCCTCTGGGTTTTTATCCCCTAATCCGCCTAAGGCGGACTCGTACTCCTGCCTGAAGTAGGTGAGGGTGGAAAGGACCGGGTTAGGTCCTGTCTGCCCCAGTCCGCAGAGGGAGGTCTCCTTGGTTCTAATGGCCAACTCTGAGAGGAGTTCTATATCCTCCTTCTTCCCTTCCTTGTTTAATATCTTGGTGAGAATCTCTAGCATCCTCCTGGTGCCTATCCTGCAAGGGACGCACTTACCGCAGGATTCATCCTGGATAAAGCTCATAAAATAGCGGGCTATCTCGACCATAGAGGTCTTATCATCCATCACTATTAGACCACCGGAGCCCATGATAGCCCCTACCTTTTGTAGAGATTCGTAATCAATGGGTGTATCCAGGTGCTCTTCAGGTATGCATCCCCCAGAGGGCCCTCCAATCTGAACGGCCTTGAATTTCCTTCCCTTGGCAATCCCCCCACCAACGTCAAAAACTATCTCTCTGAGAGTGGTTCCCATAGGCACCTCCACCAGACCCGTGTTTCTTACGTTTCCTGCCAGGGCAAAAATCTTTGTACCTTTACTGCCAGAAGTGCCTATGCTGGAATACCACTGGGCACCCTTAAGGACTATTATTGGGATATTGGCCAGGGTCTCCACATTGTTTATACAGGTTGGTTTTCCCCAGAGGCCAGAGACGGCGGGGTAGGGGGGACGTGGGCAGGGCATACCCCTCTTGCCTTCTATGGAGGCGATGAGGGCCGTTTCTTCACCGCAGACAAAGGCCCCAGCTCCTTTTGCCACTTCCAGGTCCAGGTCTAGCCCCTTGCCCAGGATGTTCTTTCCAAGGAGGCCTAGTTCCTTGGCCTGCTGGATGGCCGTATTCACGTGTTCAACGGCCATTTGGTACTCGGCTCGGACGTAGAAGAATCCCCTCTTAATCCCCATGGCATAAGAGGCGATAAGCATGCCTTCGAGGACAGAGTGGGGGTTGCCCTCCAGGACCGATCTGTCCATAAAGGCCCCTGGGTCTCCTTCATCTCCATTACATACGAGGTACTTTACCTCCCCAGGTGCCTTTCTCACAATCTCCCATTTCTTCCCTGTGGGGAAACCAGCACCACCCCTGCCCCTGAGGCCGGAGTTGGTTACTGACCTAATTACCTCCTCAGGGGTCATCTCCGTCAGCACCTTCTCTAGGGCTGTGTATCCCTCTGCGGCAATATAGTCCGTTAGCTTCGTTGGGTCTATGCTACCATTATGTCGGAGAACGAGACGGAGTTGTTTCTTGTAGAAGGGCACCTCATGCTGGTAGACGACCTTTTCCCCTGTGTGGGGGTCTGCATAGAGGAGGTTCTGGATGATTTCATCCTTTAGTACCGTTTCCTCTAATATCCTGGTGGCGTCTTGCTCCTTTACCTTCTGGTAAAAGATGTTTCTTGGCCACAGGGTTACCAGTGGGCCCCTTTCACAAAGGCCCTGACAGCCCGTTTTCTTTAGTCTTACCTTTTCCTGGAGCCCACGCTTTTCCAGGAGGTCTTGAAAGGCCTCAAAAAGGGCATGCCCCCCGAAGGTCTCACATCCTGTGCCTCCACAGACCACGATGGTAGGTATTTTAGCTTCTTGTTCTCTTTTAAGGCCGTCTCTCAGGGCCCTAAGGTCTTTTATGGAGTTAAGCCTCTCCACGTAATCACTCCTGGATGTAGCGTTCTAATATCTCTTTTATCTTTTGGGGTGTTACCTGTCCATAGAACTTGTCACCCAGACCCACTTTTTTGTTAAGGGGGCCCTGACAGCAGCCTTCCACCTTCTTGCTATTGCCTACCACTACCACAGGGCCTAGAGCGCAGGTGCCCAAACAGGCCACGGATTCCAGGGTAAACTTCAGGTCTGGGGTGGTTTCCCCTTCCTTGATGCCCAGGGTCTGTTCTATCTCGGCCTTTACCTGGAGCGCTCCTCTCACATGGCAGGCCGTACCGTCGCATACCTTGATGGTATATTTACCCTTGGGTATGAAAGAAAACTGGGCATAAAAGGTGGCTACGCCAAAGACCCTAGTTAGGGAGATGCGGGTCTCCTTAGATATGAGCTCTAGGGCTGCCCTGGGCAGGTATCCGTAGGAGTCCTGGGTATACTGGAGGAGGGGAATAAGGTCTGCCGTGCTGAGTTTCTCATCATAGCGAGCTATAGCCTCTTTAAGGCTCCCCAGGTCTACAGCGGTCTCTTGGGTGGCTATCTCTTTCTTCATCTATCTCTTACAACGTTAAAGGAGATTCTTCTTTACATAGTCCACAGCGTTTCGGAAGATAAGTATACCGTGGGGTTGCTTTGCTAACCCTTCTCTCTGCCAGCGTGGGTGCTGAAAGGGCTCCACGTAGCGTTCTGGGTGGGGCATCATTCCTAGTATACGGCCAGTAGGGTCGCATATCCCAGCTATGTTTTCTATGGAGCCGTTAGGGTTATAAGGGTATTCAGCATCCTCCCCCTCTGGGTTTACGTACTTAAAGACTATTTGAGAGGCGTCTCTCAACCTCTGAAGTACCCCCTCATCCCTTGTGAGGAACTTACCCTCGGCATGGGCAACAGGGAGATAAAGAATTTGCCCCTCCTGGATATAAACCGATTTACTAGAGCAGACCTTAAGGTACACCCACCTGGCCTCAAACCTATTTGAGTCGTTAAAGGTAAGAGTAGCCTCCTGCGCATTGCCATCCAGGGCTGGCAGGAGACGGCTCTTTACCAGGGTCTGAAAGCCGTTACATATGCCCAGGATTAACTTGCCTTCCTGGAGGAAGTGCCTTATCTCCCCTTCCAGGTGGAAGCGCAGGAGATTAGCTAATATCTTCCCTGCGGCAATATCATCACCGTAAGTAAAACCGCCAGGTAAGACTAAGATATGGTATTGGTGAAGGAGGTCTTTTTTCTCCAGTATCCTATTTATATGGATGCGTTGGGTCTCTGCCCTTACTTTACGGAGGGCATGTTCCGTTTCCCAGTCGCAATTAGTCCCCGCCGTTCGGAGGATTAGGGCCTTTACCTTGGGCATACATATTAACGAAAACTACTTTGAAAGCCCCTCTAAGGGGGAAGAACACAAAATTTAATATAACATGCACAAGGTACTTTGTAAATGAGTTTTTAGCGGCCTATGCGGGACATGGAAACATCGGGTATCGCAGGGCTTAGCCCTGCGATACCCGTGACAGAACGGCTTTCACTGCTGGCTACAGGCGGTCTTGGCGCCAAGGTGTCCCAGTCCACCTTAGGCGGATAGTTTAAAACAGGCCCACAATCTTGCCTGTGACTGGGTCTATATCCACCTTTTCTCCAGCGGGTGTGGAAGGCAGGCCTGGCATGGTCCTCATATCGCCCAGGAGGGGATAGAGGAATCCTGCCCCTGCAGAGGCCCTTAAATCCCTGACAGGTACCCTGAACCCCTTGGGCCTTCCCCTTAAGTTGGGGTCATGAGACAGGGATAGATGGGTCTTGGCCATGCAGATGGGCAGTTTGTCAAGACCCCACCTGGTATAGCGCTCTATCTTTGCCTTGGCCTGGGGGAGGATGTTTATGCCATCGGCGCCGTACATCTTGATGGCGATGGTCTCTATTTTTTCCTCTATGCTGGCCTCCAGGGGGTAGAGGAAGGTAAATCTGGAGGGCTTATTGGCGGCTGCCACCACGGCCTCTGCCAGTTCTTCTGCCCCGATGCCTCCTCTTGCCCAGTGGTTGGACTCTGCCGCTCCCTCTGCCCCGTACTCCAGGGCCAGGGTCTTTATTGTCTCTATCTCTGCCTTGGTGTCCGTTTCAAAGGAATTGATAGCCACTACCACAGGTATGCCGTAGAGTTTCATGTTCTCAATCATTTTTGTAAGGTTCTGGCAGCCTTTTTCCACGGCTGGGACATTCTCCTTAGTGAGTTCGTCAGGAAGGGGCTTGCCTGCCACTACGTTGCCTACACCTCCGTGCATCTTTAATGCCCTTACAGTGGCTACTACCACTGCTGCATTGGGTTTGAGCCCGGAGTAGCGGCACTTTATGTTCATGAACTTCTCCGCGCCCAAGTCAGCACCAAAGCCGCTCTCTGTCACCAAGAAGTCAGCACACTTCAAGGCTATTTGGTCGGCCACTATGGAGTTATTACCATGGGCTATATTGCCGAAAGGCCCGGCGTGGACAAAGGCCGGGGTATTTTCCAGGGTCTGGAGGAGGTTAGGTTTTATGGCATCCTTGAGCAATACAGCCATAGAGCCTGCACACTTAAGGTCTTCTGCCGTTACAGGTTTTCTGTCTTTGTTGCTGGCTACTATTATCCTACCCAGCCTCTTTCTCAGGTCTTGGAGGCTTGTGGCCAGGGCCAGGATGGCCATCACCTCTGAGGCCACTGCAATATCAAAACGCGTTTCTCTAGGTACACCTTGGTCTTTACCTCCCAGGCCTATTATTATGTTCCTGAGGGCCCTGTCACTTATATCTACAACCCTGGGCCAGGTGATGCTAAAGGGGTCTATACCCAGCTTGTTTCCATGGAGGAGGTGATTATCTATAAAGGCGGCTAGAAGGTTGTGGGCCACAGATACTGCGTGGTTGTCGCCAGTGAGGTGGAGATTAAACTCCTCCATAGGGACTATCTGGGAGTAACCACCCCCTGCAGCACCTCCCTTTATACCAAAAACGGGTCCCAGGGAGGGCTGACGAATGGCAATGACGGCCTTCTTCCCCAGTCTATTCAGCCCCATACCTAACCCTACGGTAGTGGTAGTCTTACCCTCACCCAATGGGGTAGGGGTTATGGCTGTGACGACTATGTACTTCCCATCAGGCTTGTTCCTTAGTCTCCCCATTATCTCCAGGGGAATCTTTGCCTTGTATTTTCCGTAGAGTTCTAGCTCATCCTCTTTGATGCCCAGGGACTCAGCTATCTCCCGGATAGGTTTCAGGGTTGCTGCCTGTGCTATCTCGATGTCGCTCGGTACCTTCTTAGCAGTGATTACCTGTGCCATGTTCCACCCCATTCCTTTAACTAGAGTTGTAAATATACCATCGCTATCCTTACGCAACTGAAGGTGCAGTGTTGGTCAGCCAAGGCGGTCCAACCTTTACCACCTTAAAGGTGCCTGCCAGGCCTCCTTTAGCCAACGAATATCTTCGTGGACTACTGGTTTCCCATGCAGGCCCTTGATGACAAAGGTCGTGTCTTTTCTGACCTTTCCCAGGAGGCCACAGGGTGTGCCTTTAAATATCTTCTTGAAGGCCCCTGTGTCTTGCGGCCTCACCTCCACTACAAAGCGGGAGTTTGATTCTGAGAAGAGGAGAACATCGTCACGCTCCGTATCTCCCTCGTAGGGCACGTCCTTTAGACTAAGTTCCATTCCCAGTCCACCTGAAAAGGCCATCTCTGCAGCAGCTACAGCCAGACCCCCCTCAGAGCAGTCATGACAGGCCCTGACCAGGCCCTTTCCGGATGCCTTTGACAGTGCCTCCATAGTCTTCTTTGCCCAGCGTGTGTCCACCCGTGGAACGTTATTTCCTATATAGCCGTGTATATGGTAGTAATGGGAGCCCCCTAGTTCGGGTTTTGTAAGCCCCAGGATATAAATGAGGTTACCAGGCTCTTTGGCATCCATGGATACGGTTCTTGTTACGTCCTCTACTACGGAAAGGGCCGAAATAAGTAAAGTGGGGGGTATGCAGACAGTCTTATCCCCCAGGCTGAATTCGTTATTAAGGCTATCCTTTCCAGAGATAAAAGGTGTGCCAAAATAAAGGGCCATATGATAGCAGGCCAGGGCCGCCCTGACAAGACCACCTAGCCTATCAGGTAACTGGGTGTTTCCCCAGCAGAAGTTGTCCAGTAATGCTACCTGGCGTAGGTTTCCACCCACGGCTATAATCTGCCTCAGGGCCTCATCTATGGCTGAGGCGGCCATGTGATAGGGGTCTATGTCACCATATTTAGGATTCATGCCGCAGGAGACCGCTATTCCCCGTTTCGAGCCCAGAAGCGGGGTGACCACGCAGGCATCCCCTGGGCCATCGTTATTTACCCCCTGCAGGGGTTTCAGGACGCAACTTCCTTGCACCTCATGGTCGTACTGCCTGATTACCCATTCCTTGCTGCAGACATTCCACGAGGATAGGATTCTCTTCAGCTCTTCGGTGTAATCCCCCTTCTCGGGGAGTTCTGGTTCAGGGTGCTCGGGAGGAGTCCAGCGGGCCTTTCTCACCAGAGGAGGAGGCCCCCCATGAAGGAAACTCATATCGAGTTCTCCCACCAGGTTTCCCTGGTATCTTAACCTGAGCCTCTTATCTCCTGTGAACCTTCCTATAATAGTGGCCTCTACATCTTCGGAGTTGAAGAGCTTGACCAATTCGTCAGCCTTCTGGGGAGGAACAGCCAGGACCATGCGTTCTTGTGCCTCTGAGACCCATATCTCCCAGTAGGAGAGGCCGCTGTATTTCAGAGGCACCTTATCCAGGTCCACTTCTGCCCCTAGCTCCTTTCCCATTTCCCCTACTGCCGAGGAGAGGCCTCCTGCACCGCAGTCGGTGATGGAGTGGAAGAGGTCTTTGTCCCTGGCCTCTAGGAGGAGGTCTGTCATCTTTTTTTCAGTGATAGGGTTACCTATCTGGACGGCACCACTGGAGAGGACCTCGGACTCCCCGGTTAGCTCCGCTGAGGAAAAAGTAGCACCGTGGATGCCGTCTCTTCCTGTGCGGCCACCCAGGAGGAGGACTAGGTCACCAGCCTCTGCCTCCTTATCGCATCTGTTTCTGGGAATAAGGCCTACATTACCGCAGAAGACCAGGGGGTTACCCACATATCTTTCGTCAAAGAAGATGGCCCCGTTGGCCGTGGGAATGCCCATGCGGTTGCCGTAATCCCTTACCCCTTGTGCCACTGACTTAAAGATGCGTCTGGGATGAAGTGTGCCTTTGGGCAAGCGGCTGTAGGGGAGGTCAGGTGGGCCAAAGCAGAAGACATCTGTGCCCAGGATGGGCCTTGCTCCCAGGCCGCAGCCCAGGATATCCCTTATCACCCCACCAAGACCCGTGCTTGCCCCTCCGTAGGGTTCTATGGCTGAGGGGTGGTTATGGGTCTCCACCTTAAAGCATATATTGTAATTCCTGTCGAAGCGTATTATCCCTGCGTTATCGCGAAAGACGCTTACACACCATGACCTGTTGAGTTCGCGCGTGGCCTTCATGATGGTGCTATCCAGGAGGTTGTCTATAACCTCTCCGTGGTACTCGATTAGCCCCTTAAGGGTCTTGTGCATACAGTGCTCTGACCAGGTCTGGGCCAGGGTCTCCAGTTCTATGTCTGTGGGTTCTCTTTCCAGACTGCGGAAGTAGGATTGGATGGCCTGCATCTCTTCCAGGGTTAAGTAAAGTTGTCTTTGGGAGCTTATCTCTGAGAGTCTACTATTGTCTGCTTTCAGGAGCGGCACGCTTGTCTTCTGGAAGGTGTAGCCCACAGAGGGCCTCCGATAAGACACGCCGTCGGACCCTATGAATACGTCCTCTATGGTGGTGTTAGCCAGTATCTTATTGGCTATGGTGGTTAATTCATCTCTGGTTAATTTTCCAGTGATTAAGTAGCGTCGGGCTCGTTTTACCCAGTCCACCCTTAGGCCCAGGTCTTTTATGCCCTTAAGGGTGGTGTATTCTACAGGGTCCATCACCCCTGGCTTGCGTACTACCTCAATGGCGTGTACTGGTGTCCCCTTTAGGGAGGGATGAGAGTTAAAGGAGTAGTCCTGGACTACGGTATCAGCCAGGAGCTCTCCGCAGATACGCTCGGTGTCTTGCCTAGATAGTGTACCTTCCAAGAGGTATACCTCCACTACCCGTACCTCTTTGGCCCCTGGGATGCCCAGGGACTGGATTTCTGAGAGGATTTGTTCCCCCTGATGGTCGGGGAGGTGTCTTTTCTGAAATACTTCTATCCTGGTTAGCATGGCTTCTGCTGGTTATTCATCAATCTATCCCTTGAGGTCTTTGCCTTTTTTAGTTCTGAGAGGAGTCTCTTTTTATCTCTTTTTTGTAGAACCTTTCTAAAGGTGTTTATCTCTCCCTGGAGGGCCTTTGTGGCCTTCAGGAGTTCCTCTCTGTTCTCGAGGCATATATCCGCCCAAAGATTGGGGTCGCCGGAGGCCACCCTTGTCAGGTCTTTAAAGGCCCTCCCCACAAAGGGCCTCTGGTTGGCCTTCACGTTGTTTACCAGAGAAGCGGCTAAGAGATGAGGGAGGTGGCTAGTAAAGGCGAGGATGCGGTCATGCTCTTCGGGTGAGAGAAATCTTACCTGGGCGCCCAGCCCTTCCCATAGCTCCTTTATCCTCTCCTTTGCCCTGCTATTTTTGGTGGTGGTTAGTACACATGTAGCACCCTGGAAGAGGTCTGGATTAGCCGCCTCTACGCCCCTGCGCTCAGAACCTGCCAGGGGGTGGGAACCTATGAATTCCACGTCCTTTCTCCTCATGGCCTCTATTTTCTCCACGATGTGGGCCTTGGTGCTGCCCACGTCCGTAAGGATAGAGGAACTCTTCATCCAGGGCATCACCTTCTTGGCCATCCCAGGAATCTGTCTTACTGAGGTGCCAAGGATTACTATATCTGCTCGCCTTACCCCTTCCCTTAGGTCCTGGGTGGCCTTATCAATGGCCCCCATATCCAGGGCCTTTTTTAGGGAGGTCTTCCGATGGCCCACGCCAATTACCTGAGAGGCCAGACCCCTCTTCTTCAGGCCTAGGCCTA
This sequence comes from Candidatus Brocadiales bacterium, assembly GCA_030586765.1. Taxonomy (GTDB): domain Bacteria; phylum Planctomycetota; class Brocadiia; order Brocadiales; family Bathyanammoxibiaceae; genus JAUQZZ01. The sequence goes on from JAUQZZ010000031.1 coordinate 15,023, forward strand.
TAGAACCACCTATGAGACCAGGGCCGATGATAGATACTATTCCAAAATCTCTTTTCATGAATCTCTTTTCGTGGGTTGAGACCTCTGTAAAAGTTATTTCACCAGGATAGGCGGGGCTTTCTAGCCCCGTTTAGGCGGCCCTGGAA
>JAUQZZ010000210.1 GCA_030586765.1 Candidatus Brocadiales bacterium
CCGTGGAGGAGAGGCCGTCTGTGCTACCTGAATTAAGAAAGGCCGAGGTGTTACCGCCTGAGCCCCCTGGTAATAGTAGGGTATTGTTTCTTGCCACCACCGCCTTCTTTTTGAGTTTTTCAATATGGGCCTTATATGCCCCCTTTGGGCCTTATTTTATGAAATGGTTTAACCTTACCGCTGGTCAGGCATTAACTATTTCGGCAATACCTGCCCTCCTGGGTTCTGCCATGCGGGTACCCATGGGGATCCTGACTGACCGCTGCGGTGGGCGCAGGGTCTTCAGCATCCTGCTCCTCTTTACATTCTTCCCTGTGATGGCCGCTATGTTCGCCAACAGCTACCTTGCCCTCCTCCTATGTGGGCTATTTTTTGGGATGATAGGCACCTCCTTTATTATTGGCATAACCCACGTGTCTACCTGGTATCCCCAGGCGAGGCAAGGTACTGCATTGGGGATTTATGGTATAGGAAACGTGGGTACTATCCTGGCCACCATATTTGTCCCTATTCTTATAGAAAAAGTCTTCAAGGATATACAATTGGGTCCCGTCTCTGGATGGCATTTTGTGTTTCCTGTTTATGCCACACCTGCCTTAATAATGGGTTTCATTTACTGGACACTAACCTCTGACCCCCCAAAGAGGGGCAAGCCCAAAACATTTAAAGAGCACGTCTCAATTTATGGGTCTAGTGGCCTTACCTGGATACTCTCCTTCTTGTACTGGATGACGTTTGGAGGTTTTGTGTGCTTTGCACTCTTCAGTCCCACGTACCTTAACGACCGATGGGATATACCCAGGGCACAGGCCTCCATTATATTTACCACCATATTTGTTGTAATTACAGCCCTTATACGTCCGGTGGGAGGTTATCTTTCCGATAAGGTTATCAATGCGAGAAAGCTACTAACCATTGTTTATTCAGTTTCTCTACTCTTACTGGGGGTTATGAGTGCAGAGATATCCTTCCCTATCACTGTGGGTTGTATTTATGGGCTAGGGTTCTGTTGTGGAATTGGAAACGCCGCAGTGTTCAAACTAATCCCGACCTATTTTTCACAGGTTGGTGCGGTTGGTGGGCTTGCTGGGGCTGTAGGAGGGGTAGGAGGTTTCTGCATGCCCATTATTATGGGACGACTGAAGGACCTCACGGGCAGTTATACCCCAGGGTTCCTGGTGTGGTGTGCCATCTGTGCTGCCTGTCTAGTATTAACATTAATGCCAAAGTTATTTCAAAGACAAAAGATTTAAATTAAGTGAGTACCCCAGGAGGATAATACTTTGACCAAGAGACAAGCAGTAGTTACACCTGTAGCTGTACCCCAGGGCAACACTACAGTACTGGTCTTAGCTACCTTGTCTTTTGCCGCCTGCTTTGCCGTCTGGGCCCTGTTTTCCCCCCTGGCACCACTGATGCGAGAGGAACTCAAGCTCACCGAGGTACAGTTAAGCCTGCTAGTCTCCATCCCTGCCCTGTTAGGCTCTGCCTTGAGGATAGCCATGGGAATACTTACGGACATTCATGGGGGGAGGAAGGTCTTTACGGCCCTCATGGTCTTTTGCTTTTTCCCCACGGTGCTGGGTATGTATGCCAATAGCTACACCTCCCTTATAATCTGTGGTCTACTCTTTGGCATGGCAGGGACGAGCTTTGCGGTGGGCATACCGCATGTCTCAAAGTGGTATCCCCCGGAGAGACAGGGTTTCGCCCTGGGTGTATACGGCGCAGGTAACCTGGGGGCGGCCATGGCTACGCTCCTGGGCCCAAGGATTATACATAATTACCTGGGAGGTCAGTGGCACTACATCTTTCCCGTATATGCCATACCACTGCTTATCATGGCCTTTCTATACTGGAACTACACCTCGGACGCCCCGGTGGCCAGCAAACCCAGGAGTTTCAACGAACTCCTACAGGTATATAAAAAGGCCCCCCTGGCCTGGGTCTTCTGCCTCTTCTACTGGGTAACCTTCGGTGGCTTTGTCTGTTTTTCCCTTTATCTGCCGGGTTATTTTGTCAAGGTATACGGTATCTCAC
>JAUQZZ010000211.1 GCA_030586765.1 Candidatus Brocadiales bacterium
CAAGGAGGATGATAAGCAGAAGGGCTTTGCGGTGAAACTGAAGGTCTTTCTCTAACATACAACCTTAGGGACCGGTAAAACTATCTGGTCTACCGAATACTCTATCGAGGAACCCCGCACCAAAGCTAAAGCGGTACAAAGGTTTAGGGGAAGAACAAACTCCTTATAATTCTTTTCATAACGTCTCCTTCTCCACCTCAATGCATTTCTTTACTGCCTCACCTTCTTTGAACTTAATGAACCTACTTTTAACCCTTTCGTAAGTAATCAATAAAATGCATCCCAAGATACTCAGAACTTCAACGAATAGGGTGGCTGGATACTTATGTTGAATATAATAAACATAAAGGGCGTTAGAAAAAGTAAACCTTTTTTCTTCAGGGTCCGTATTCCCTACAAGAGGCCAAAGGATCGAGCTGGACTGCGCAAGGTCTTCAAGCAAGTGTAAAAGACACCCGAGTCCCATGGTTGCAACAATACCCCTGTAATTTTTTAAGAATAAGATTAGCGGTGTAAATAATAATAGTAAGACCAAAAAGGAATGTCCCATCCCATGGGCTGGCAGGGCTAAAAGCATGCACAGGGGTTTATCAATAACGTCCGGCAGGTAGGCTCCAACGAGCAGCACTGGCAGTATAAGGCGTATACCCTTCTTTTCCAGGGCCCGGTAGGCTAGATACGTACAGGTGAGATGTCCTAATATCAAAGCAAACCATCCTTTGTAGGATTGCTCATCAATAAATTATCTTGTCACTGTTTGTTGTAGAGGTCCGCCTTAGGCGGATGGTCCTCCGAAAGCGAAGGGGTGCAGGCCCCTTCCCTACATCCGTTCTTCACCCTTTACCGACTGGAAGATACTTCCCAATAATCAGCTCCAGTTCCTTCTTCTTCTTTGCTGGTATGACATCTGGTCTTGTCACAATGGCATTCTCCAGGGCAGTAGCGCACTTACACTGCCTTACTTTCGGGAGTTCGGGGATGGCCACCTTGATGATTTTCTTGGCAGTCTCCACATTCTTCTTCAGATTATCTATGACCATCTGGGCCGTGACCTCTTCCTCTCCCACGTGCCAGCAGTCATAGTCGGTGGCCAGGGCCAGGGTGGCGTAACAGATTTCTGCCTCCCTGGCCAGCTTCGCCTCCTGGAGGTTGGTCATGCCTATAACGGATACTCCCAACTGCCTGTACACCAAAGACTCTGCACGGGTGGAAAACTGAGGCCCCTCCATGCATATATAAGTGCCTCCTTTATGCACCCGTACCTTTAGCTCCTTAGTCGCCCTGTAAAGGGCCTCTCCTATGGCTGAGCACACAGGGTCCGCAAAACTCACATGGGCCACAATGCCCTCACCAAAGAACGTCTCTTGCCTCCCCTTGGTGCGGTCAAAGAATTGGTCGGGTATCACTATGTCTAAGGGCCTTATCTCCTCCTTCATGCTCCCCACGGCCGAGACGGCTATTATCTGCTCCACTCCCAGCTTTTTCATCCCATAGATGTTTGCCCTAAAGGGGAGGGCTGAGGGAGAGAGGGTGTGACCGCTCCCGTGCCTTGGGAGGAAGACCACCTCCCTGCCCACCAGTTTGCCCAGGGTAAAGGCATCTGAGGGCCTGCCAAAGGGTGTCTCAACCTCTACCCTCTCTACATCCTTTATACCCTCAATCTCATAGAGCCCACTTCCGCCAATAATCCCTATGCGGTGCATGAACAATTCTCCTTTGCAGGGCAAACCCTTGTATCCACCTAATGCCCATTTTCAACTGAAAGAGGAAAAGAGGTATTTTACAAAGGCCCTGGGGGCCGTCAAGGGTAAAGTCCTTCTCCGTTGTGGAGTATATAGAATATAGGTAACACTTCCTTCCCTTGGTAGCTACATCTCTTTCCCCTCCCTTGATGGGAGGGGTTAGGGGAGGGTGTAACAAACAGTTCCTCCTATTCACCCCCACCCTACCCTCCCCCATCAAGGGGGAGGGGAAAACAAATCGCACTAGTTGGAGTATTACCTATGTC
>JAUQZZ010000032.1 GCA_030586765.1 Candidatus Brocadiales bacterium
GAGCAAGAGGCCAAAGAGGACATTACTCAAGAGGGTAAGATAAAAGAAGGTCACTCCTGACCAATTCCCCTGAGAGACACCAAGAACGCCCTTCGACATCCAGTAGCTAGGCAAGAGGGGATGCTGGCAGAAGGACACCTTATCCAGCACCCTACCAATCCACAGGGTTGTAGGAGGCAAGGACTCCGCAGGACCAAACAGTCTTGTGGCAAAGAAGGCCGTGGCCAGGAGGCCCAGGAGGCCAAAGGCCACAACTACTGGCCTCCTCAGCCCAGGAAACACCGCATTAATCAGCATAGCCCAAAGCATCCCCAGGACGGCAGGAAGGAAGATAAAGGTAAGGAAAAATATTAGGCTGGTGAGATAAAAAGTCCAGTGGGCCTGGGCCTTCACTCCATAGGCAATCATCAGCGGGGCGCCAATTACCAAGGAGGCCCAGGAACTGAATAATAGGACTTCAAAGAACTTATAACCCACCACTGCCTCGGCCCTCAGAGGGTAACTCATAAGCAGGGTAGTCTCTTGGGACCTGAAGAGGGCAGAAAAGGCCAGGATGCCGTTGCTAAAGAGAAGCATAACAATTAAAGATAGGAAGAAGAGGGAAAAGAGGTACTCCTCCAGTTGAAGCCTTAGCTCCTCACAGGATTCGATGAAATCGAAGGCATGAAATAGGACCCAAAAAAGACCTGCCCAAAAGCCTATGGCAAAGAGGCCCATGAAAGATATCCTCAACAAGGACTGCTGGCCTAACCCCCTGAGGGTATTCTGTAAAAGCCTTGTTTTGAGCCTGCCTAATTTTCTAAGGTCTTCCATCCCCTGCCCCTGTTAATTTAAGGAATATGTCCTCTAAGCCTTTATCGCTGTGGGCTAGCCCCCGAATTTCCTGAAGTGTACCCAGGACAGTAAGCCGCCCATTTTGAATTATCCCTACCCTTTCCGCCAATTCTTCTGCTACACTAAGGACATGGGTGCACATGAAGACAGTTACCCCACTGCGGGTCTTCTCCCTCAGGACTTCTTTCACTATGCGGGTAGTCTTAGGGTCTAGCCCCACCATAGGCTCGTCTACTACCAAAACCTCAGGTTCATGGAGGAGGGCGGCAGAGAGTACAAGACGCTGCTTCATCCCCTGGGAATAGCTTTCGCAGAGTTCGTCAACATAGGGCCGAAGTTCAAAGAGTTCCACCCATTTCTCAATCTCCTTCTGGCATTTACTGCCTTCCATACGATAGACACTTCCTACGAACTCAAGAAACTCCCTCCCTGAGAGCTTCTCGTAGAGATAGGGTTGGTCTGGTACGTAGCTGAGCCTGGCCTTTGCAAGGACATGGTCACGGCTAATATCCAGGCCACAAATCCTAATCCTGCCTGAACTAGGCCGCAGAAGGCCCACAAGCATCTTTACCGTGGTAGTCTTGCCAGCTCCATTAGGCCCAATTAGGGCAAAAAATTCCCCCTTCTTTACCGTCAAATTTAGCCCTTCCACAGCCAGCTTGTCCCCGTATCGCTTACTCACATCCTCTATCTCAATCATCTCCTTCTTCCCTCACCAAGACGAACCCAAAGGGAAATTCCTGCCTGAGCACCTGCCCCCACTTATCTACCAGCGCCTCCATCTCGTGACGGCCGTAGCTAATACCTACAACGAAGACCTTGTCCTTCTTGTTATAAGTCTCTACGCCCTTTACCTTGACCGTAATAGCCTCTACCCGTTGAGTAAAGGGGTTAAAGACCTCCCAATTCCATGAACTTCCCACAGATAACCTGGGAAAACTGTAGAAAGGAAAAAGCCCCGTGCTTCCCAGCATCCTGGGGTTAAAGGGGATTATCTTTACACTGGGCGTCTGCTTGTCTATCTTTGTCTGGAGGTAGAGCTTATCGTCCACCACGTTACCTGTGAAGAGGCCTGTGGCCAGGGGGGAGTCCATTTCCAGTCTAAAAGAATCGAGCCTGCCCCCGGGTGCTAAGCGTGTGATAAGGTCAAATTTAGCCCTGATAGGATTCTGGACAGATAATATCCCCGAACCATCAATTTTTGTGGAGTTTATTATCTTCAGCATGCCATCAGGTTCTTCCTGGACTAACCATTCTGCCAGGCCTATTTTTTGGGACAAAAGGAATATACCCATGCGGAGAGGTCTCTTCAGTTGTGCCTGAGTTATACTTAGGTGGGGCTGAAGGCTAAGTCTCGCCTGGAGATTGGGCAGCACCTCCCTCTCTACCAGTAATCCCATCATGGTAAACCAAAATAATAGAACAAATAAGATACTTATCTTTCGGGGCATATATGTATATTCATTCCTGAGCCAGGACTTTTATTTAATCCCTCCGTTGTGACTAAGTTATACCCACCAAAGGAAATCCTGAAACTCTGGCCATTGTAAAACAAAATATGCTACAAGGCAATCACTGATAGAATCTTGCCCTTTAAGGATGGCTGTCGTGTAGCCATTCTATTTAGCCAAAATTAACCCGATTTTGGAGAATAAAAGGCCTAAGTAGTCCTTCATGTTCTGTCGTGGCGATGCAAAATTCTGGAGGAATGGGAGAAAATAAAAAGGAGTTGCAGCTGGGATGATGTGCAAGGCCCAACTGACAACTCCTGAGCCCCTTTTAAGGACACTAGGAGGGTTGAAAGACCGTCTCTATTGTATCTTCTACTTCCCTCGCCTTAAAGGTGATGATGGCTGTGCTCCCTGGGACGTAAGCCACACCCTTCACGGTAAATACGGCCATGCCCTTTTCGTCAGTCTTGACCTCTTCTGGCTCTACAGAGGCACGATTAGGAGTATCGCTAGAAGCTGTAACCAGGACATTGGGCACAGGTCTTTTGTCTTTATCCAAAACGGTCACATGTACTGTGTGAACCTCCCCCGGATTAGCAGTTACACTAGTAGGTACCGCCTCCACGGAGGCAGGGGCTCCAATCTCCTCCGTAGCTGCTTGAGAAACACCGCAGCACTCAAGGCCAGCAACCACCGTATTACTTCCTAAGAGCATCAACATACCAAGGAAAAATGGCAGGAATAACGCTACTTTAAGAACCGACTTCATGATATTTTCTCCTTTTATGCATCCAGGAAGACCTACTAAATTCAATATACAGGCAGACGCAGTAAAAGGCAACATTTGTAGCCCACCTGAGGCAGACTGTGAGTGAGGAGCAGACACAAAAATTTTCTTGATTCATCCCTTTATAGTTTCTCATGCTAATCTTCATAACCGCTGTAAAGCTAGCTGTGAGTATACCCACTGCTGTCAATTTTTCCATCTCTATACTAACTTAATTACCTCGACACCATTTCTCTGAAAAGTTCTAAGGAAGATAAAAAAAGTGTTGACACCAATTGGGCTATATGGTAATCTTATCCAAGTGAATTTGGGGTTAACCCGTGGTTCTTGTACCCTAGAGTATTCTCAAGGCCGTGAGGTTTTTACTCAAACTCACGGCTTTTTTATTTTTAATACCTATTTTTGCATCAGCAGAAAGGAAATCGAAGTGGCAACAACCGGTAAAGTAAAGTGGTTTAATGAGCAGAAGGGCTATGGATTTATTACCCCTGAGAACGGAAAGGATGTCTTTGTACATTACTCCGCTATACAGGGTGATGGGTTCAAGACCCTCCACGAGGGTGATGATGTGGAATTTGAAGTCACACGCGGCCCCAAAGGCGAACAAGCTGTTAACGTCACAAAGCGTTAATACCTTGAGTTCATTAAAAACCCCGGCCTCTTGAGAGGCCGGGGTTTATTTTTTTACAGAGACATTTACAAGGAACCTTGTGCGTCTTTAATTATTGGGTCCCTGGAAGGCTCATGAGGGAGTTTTGAGTCCGTAGTGTAATAGTTTATCTACACGCTCCTTTTGGACTAAAGACAACAGCAGTCGCGGGCTTCTTAGGCAGATTAATATTTACGAGGTCCCTGAAACACTCCAAAGTTAAGTGCAGGACCCTTCGATAGACTCAGGGTCTGAGTCTTCGGCTGGCTCAGACCCCGAACTTGTTGAAGGGCCTATCAAAGACTTTAGCCCTCCATAATAATAGGCGCCGCCTATCTCGCTACAGTAATCCGCTTGAGACGGGTAAAATGCGGTCAATAACCGCATTTTGCCAATACCGACACACAATCAAACTTCTACAGAGGTGTCTTTACCTTCTTCTAAAACCGCCCCCGCCTCCCCCTCCGCCGCGACCTTCCCTTCTTCCTCCTCCTCCCTCTCTTGGGGGTCTGGCCTCGTTAACCACGATGGCGCGGCCTTCCACCTCGGTCCCATTTAGTTCTCTAATCGCTTTATCCGCATCTTCATTCTTTTCCATCTCAACAAACCCAAATCCCTTAGACCTCCCCGAAACGCTATCGGTAATCACGTTAACACTGAGCACCATACCCTTTTCGGAAAATAACTTTTCCAGGGTATCTTTGGTAACAGAAAAGGGAAGGTTACCTACATACAGTTTCTTTGGCATCTTTTTCTTTCCTCGTTCAAAAGGGAATTTTTGGGCCATAAGGCCCAAGCAACAACAGCACTTAAATCTAAAGGTAAATTACTAAAAAGCGGTCGTAAAGTCAATGAAAGAATATAAAAATTGTGTCTAAATCTTTTGGCCTGGATGGTCTATGAAATAGGGAGTTTTTTGTCAGGCCAGGTTTATCCATTGGTTTGGAACCTGTATCCACTTCATACTAGCCACCCGGAAGAGCGTTTTACCATTTTCTACCCTGGATTCAAAGACACCGTCCATGAGATACTTTACATTATTTATGACCTTCTCCTCTACCGTCCCTTCCTCAAGGACAAAGATGGTGGTGACACCCCCCTGGGTAGCCGCGGCCCTGGAGAGTTGGGTCAAGAAGTGCAGGATCAAATCCAGTGGAAAATTTATAAAAAGGGTAGATATGGAATCCAGCACCCTCCTCCCACCCATCCTTTCCATAGGATTCTGACCCAACTCTATCCCAGCATCGGCTATGGCCCTGGCCAGATGGTTGATATTCTCTAGACCCTCTGCAGCAACTTTCGCCTTTGGCCTCTCAATCCCAGCACTCCAGGAGTAGGCGTCCACCATGGTAAAGAGCTTTCTTACCTCATAATAATCCAGGGGTGGTCTTCCCAGGAGCCCTTCTAATTCCTTTCTTACCATGGCAGGGTTATCGTCTATAGCTACCATCATGCACTTCTCATAGCGTTTGAGTCCTTCCACAATGAAGTTTCTACAGAAAGAGGACTTACCAGAGCCGACAGGGCCGATAAAGAGGATGTTAGAGCCTATGGGCAACCCGCCTCCTATCAGGGCATCCACCTTCTTTATACCCATAGGTATGCGGTCCTTGGGTATCTCCTGCGCCCCTTCCCATATTGGAAGGCGTTTTTCCTCCACCCTGGTCGACCTCTCCAGGAGGCGTTCTACGCATTGTCTCAACTCTGGTACTGAGAAAGGTTTTACTATGAAGTCGTCGGCACCCATGCGAAAGCCTTGAAGTTTATCTTCATCCCGCCCCAGACCTGTCAGCATGATGATGGGTACGTCGCACAACTGGGAATTAAATCTTATAGTACTGCAGACCTCAAAGCCATTCTTCTTGGGCATCACTACATCAGTAATTATGAGATCGGGCCACTCCTCCAGGGCCTTTTTAATAGCCTCTTCCCCATCCGTAGCAACGGTGATGCGATAATTCTTCCCCAGGGCCGTGGCTAGTAGCGCCAAGACAGTAGGGTCATCATCAGCAACGAGAATCTTCCTCATTATAGCAATTTCCTTACTTGTTCAAGATGCTGGTTAATGTGCCCTCATTTTATCAGGGCGTTAACTCTTTCTATTATTTCGGCGGGAGAAAAGGGTTTAACAATATAGTCTGCGGCCCCGGAGGTGAGACATCTCTCTATTTCAGACCTCTGGCCCTTGGCACTGAGCATTATAACAGGGATATGTTTTAGGGAATCATCCTCTTTTAACTGCCTGAGGACCTCCATCCCGTCCATCTCGGGCATCATCACATCGAGGAGGATGAGGTCTGGCTTATTGTCCTCTAGCCACTCCAGGGCCTCCCTGCCATTTCTCTTGGGAGTTACATCAAAACCCTCTTTAGCCAGTTTGAACTGCACCAGCCTGGCTATGGAGGGTTCGTCCTCTACAAGGAGTATCTTCTTCACGGTGTAACTCTGCCTGTAAGCTTATCCACTATAGAGAGGAGAACCCTGTTATCGAAGGGTTTGCGCATATATTCATCGGCACCTAAGGCAATCACCTTGGGCATGCCCCTACCCAGTTCGCTAGCAGTAAGGACGATAATAGGAATCCCTGCAGTTTTACTATCTGCCTTAAGCTGTTTAATAACCTCGTATCCACTAATGCCTGGAAGCTGCAGGTCCAGGATAATCAGGTCAGGGAGGTTAGCCCTGGCCAACTCCAGACCTTCCTCTCCTGTCCTGGCCTCAAGGGGTTTAATACCCCTGGTGCCCAGCACATCTATAAGGAGGCGCCGTACTGTAGCGTCGTCCTCCACAATTAATACCTTCTTTCCCCTCTCCCCGGAGACCTCTCGCATGAGGTTGTGGATGGAATTCAGTAATTTTGGTACCTCTATAGGTTTTTTTAGATAATCTGCAGCACCCAGGGTAAATCCCTTAGCTGGGTCTTCTACTATGGAGAGGATAATTACAGGTATTGCCTCTGTGCTCTTATCAGATTTGAGTTCCTCTAGCACCTTAAAGCCATCCACCCCTGGCATAAGGATGTCCAGGGTGATAACATCTGGATGTCTCTCTCTGGCCATCTTAATAGCTGTCTGTGCATCCTGAACGGTGACTACATTGTAGCCTGCCTTGGATAACTGTAGCTCCAGGAATTTCACCACTGCAGGCTCATCATCCACTACCATCACCGTGCGTTTGGGTGCAACAACCCTTTTCTCTTCTACCTTCTCAGGGATATACTCCCGCGGTGGTTTCTCGGTAGGAAGCAGTATGGTAAAGGTGCTGCCCTCCCTCAGTTTGCTCTTCACCCTTACTTTACCTCCCATGGCCTCCACTATGGACTTTACAATAGAAAGGCCCAGCCCGGTTCCGCCCTCTTCTAAGGTCTTGGCACTACTTGCCCTGAAGAACTTCTGGAAGAGTCTGCGCTGGTCCTCCTCGCTTATACCCAGGCCACTATCTACTACATCGACTTTGACAAAGTTATCCTCCAGCCCTGCTGCTACCTTAATCCAGCCCGAGGGTATATTGTATTTAATCGCGTTGCTTACCAGGTTGGCAAAGACCTGCTCTATGCGCTCCCCGTCCCCCAGGACCATGGGCAGGGTCTTGGGTACTGCCGTATACAGGCTTATGCCCTTTTTTTCTATCTCTTTGCTGAAGGTATGGATGACCTCATAGATAATGACCCCTATGTCCACAGGTTCACGCCTTAGTTGTATCCTCCCCGACTCTATCCGCTCCACGTCCAGGAGGTCGTTGACCAGGTCCCCAAGGCGGTTGGTGCTCTGTGCCACAATCTGGAGGAACTCCTTCTGGGTCTCATTTACCTCCCCTGCATCCCCTTCCAGGATTAGATCCACGTATCCCTTTATAGAGGTCAGTGGGGTTCGAAGTTCGTGGGACACAGTAGAAATGAACTCTGACTTCATTCGGTCTACCTCTAACTCTCGGGTAATATCCTCCATGGTGCTCACTGAACCTATGATGTTCCCCTGGAAGTCCTTTAGGGGTGCCTCTGTATAGGAGACATCCACCCTTTTACCTCCCCTGTCCGCGATAATAGCCTTACCAATGAAAACTGGCTCCAGCCCTCCTGCAAAGGCGTGTGTCCTACTCACTGCCAGGGATAGGAGGATATCGTATTGTTTCCCAGAAATCTCCTCCATCCTCCATCCTGTTAATTCCTCAAAGGCCGGGTTAACCGAAAGAACCTTGCGCTCCACATCCAGGGTGGCAATAGGCACACGGACACTCCTCATGACTGTCTGTAGCTTTTCACTGAAGGTCCCTAGTTCCTGGTTGATTCTCTGCAGGTCCTTTATGAGGTTAAGGGTCTCCCTCATATCCCTGGCGATGCCCACCATACCCAAGGGACGCCCTGAATCGTCCTTCATGATGGAGCCAGTAAAGAGGACAGGGACCGTGTCCTTGTCCTTGGTGAGATAATCTGTCCTGTAATCGTGGATGATAGCTTCACCCTCCAGGAGGCTCTTGAGCATCTGCTCCCTGAAAAACACGTCCTCCTCTGGTACCAGTATGCTCAGTGGCTTACCCACCAACTCCTCCCTCTTATACCCCAAGAGGGCCTCAATGGTAGGGTTAACGTCTCGGATGTTACCCTGGGTATCTGTCACCACAAGGGACTCCTTCATGCTCTTAATGACGCTCTCGGTATATCTCTTTTCTCTAGATAGCTCCTGGGTCCTGCCCTTAATCCTCTCCTCTAGCACAACATTTAGGTCCTGGAGCCGGCTAATCTGCACCAAGTTTAGCCAGGATGCTACATCCTCATACTCTGCCAGATTCAATCCCTGCCTCTCCTCCTCAGGCCTCACCCTGAGACGGATTAGCTTATTTATCGACCAGAAAAAGAGAAGCCCAAGCCCAAAGGCCCAGGCAAAGGCCACCGTAACTCCCAGGAACTGAACACCTACCTGGAGGAGCCGGCTCTGATAAGGAACCATTAGGGTATTCTGGGGAGCAAGAAGGGCCAGGGCTATCGTCCCCACAACCCCACCTATCCCGTGAACGGTCACGGCCCCCACAGGGTCATCTATCTTAAGAATCCTTTCAATAAAGATGCCTCCCAGGATGACCAGTATAGCGGCCACTATACCAATAACCAGAGCACCCCAGGGTTCTACACGGTTAGAACCTGCTGTTATAGCCACCAGTCCCCCCAGGATACCCAGGAGCACAGAGGAGGCGTCAAACCTCCTTCTCAAAAGCCAGGCAAAGAGGAGGGCAGTAGCGCCCCCTGCCCCTGCAGCAATGTTAGTATTTAATATGGTGATGCCTACGGAGGCACTGGCTTTGAGGGTAGAGCCACCATTAAATCCAAACCACCCAAACCAGAGGAAGAGTGTACCAAGAGTGGCCAGAGGTATGTTGTGAGCACCAATGGGGTTAACACTGCCATCTGGGTTGTATTTACCTATCCTGGGCCCTACTACCAGGGCACCCGCCAGGGCAAACCAACCCCCTATGGAGTGCACCACCGTGGAGCCCGCAAAGTCAATAAAACCCATCTTCTGGAGCCACCCTGCCTGCCCATAATGGAGGTTTCCACCCCATGCCCAGTGACCGAATATGGGATATATAACGCAGATAATCAGTATAGAGCTCCATATATGGGTAAATATCCTCGTCCTCTCGCACATAGCGCCAGTAATAATCGTCGCAGCGGTCCCTGCAAAGACCACTTGGAAGAAGGCAAAGGCATAGCCCAGGTGAATATCTTCCAGTCCCCAGAATAAGAAATGGCTCGCTCCTACCAGGCCGGCTGTGCTGTCCCCAAACATCAGGGCAAAACCTGAGAAGAAAAAGAAGACGGAGCAAAGCAAAAAGACGATTACATTCTTTAAAGCCACACTTATGGCGTTCTTTGCCTGGACAGAGCCCGTTTCAAAGGCCGTGAAGCCTATCTGCATAAAGAATACCATGGTAGCAGCGGCCACTATCCAGATAAGGTCAACATTCTTCTCCAGCACGGGCAAAGATGTTTCCCCATATACCATTCCGCCTATGGAGGAGATGATTAGGAGTATAAGAAAGGCAGTTAACGACTTAAAGGAAGGATTAACGCTCATAATTCCGCGGCCTAGAGATAAACGCCTGTGTAACTTCTTTAAGACTTATTTTATTGTACGAGACCTGTGTAAAAATAACAAGAGGATAGGCGGCCCGTCCGACCGAGATTGCCACGGAAGCCTTTTCAAGGCAACCTAACATTGAAAACCGCTATAGATGACTGTATAATCTTAAATTCAAGATAGGGTTCTAAAAACTGCATGAGGCCATTTTCCTGAGAAAGGTCTTTTAGGTGACTTCTATGCCCACCAACCTTAGACAGCAGTTCGACTGGCAGCGCTACCCCGAGGCCGAGCAATTCTTGCGGGATCGCGTAGTTGCTTTCCTCAGGCTAAATTCTCAGACTTCATTCCTTGCCTACTCTATAAGAGAAAAAACCAGCAGCCCCTTCTTCCACTGGCTAGACCATCTGGTGCTTCCAGATTCCAAAGAAACCCTGGCAACCCTGAAGGAATTGGGTTTTTCTAAGGACCCCCTGGCAGAGACCTCTCCTGGAAGGACCGTCTACTGCCATCCAGGGGCTGTATTCCCACGAGTCATCCTTGAAGAAGGGGCGGACCCAAAGAAACCCATCCTCGAGGCCGCCCTTAAGACGGAATCTGTAGTAGACTTTACTGCCCACCATTGTATCAGAAACACCATCGAGGGCGCCCCCATAAGCCGTTTTCGCAAGGTTCTAATCTACGAGGAAAACAATACCCGACTCTGGGCAGTGGAGCGCAGGGCCTATCAGGGCTACCTCACAGAGACACCCCCCTTCGAATACTACAGTAATTACCTGAAGGCACAGGAACTCTGGCGTATTCGCCCCCGCTTCTTCGCCGACGACGCCCAGGGAATCCTTAAGACCGAAGAGCTTGTCGAGCATATGATAAGCCTGATTGGCAAGGGTCTAGCAGGTCACCTCATCTTTGAGGGAGAACGGAATTACTGGCTCAAGCGCAACCGCACCGCACAAATCCAGAAATGGCGGCAAGACTCCCTGGGCCTTGGCTGGACCAACCACGACCACCACACCTTTCGATGCTCTCGCAGGCATCTACATGACCTCGTCAGAATCTTAGAAAAACTGGGATTCCAGTGCAGGGAGAGGTTCTACGCAGGACAGGAGGCCGGCTGGGGTGCCCAGATACTGGAACATCCTGTCTTAGATATCTCTATCTTTGCAGACCTGGACCTGGCCCCAGAGGAGACCCAGGAGGACTTCGCACACCATCCCCTCCCTATGAGGAAGGAACTGGGAACAGTAGGCCTGTGGGTGGGACTTCACGGGGAGTCCCTTCTCCAGGCTGGCCTGCACCACCTGGCCGCTAGATTTGACTTCGAGAAGCTCAGAGAAGACCTGGCCAAGGTAGGCATCCAGACCATGAAGCCCTTCTCCTACTTCCCCTTCCTCAAGCAGGCCTTCACCCAGGGAGAACAATGGCCCCTGGCAGAACCAGACCGTGCCCAGCGCCTCCTGGAGGAGGGAAGTATAGACCAGCCCCAGTACAAAAAATTTACCACTGAGGGGGCACTAGGTAGCCACCTTGAAAACCTCCAGCGCTGGGAAGGCTTTAAGGGATTTAACCAGCGCTCTGTCAGCGCTATCATTGAGGCTACCGACCCAAGAAAATAGCGCTACCCCTCACTGGCACAAAATCCAGGGAAGACCTGAACATGATATACTATAGTTTATCCTTAGTCCTACTGAACCTCTTACTATCTCTTTTATCAGGCATAAAGGCCCCACTAGGAGAAATTACCATGGCTACCCCTTCCAGGGTCAGGGCACTTGAATTCCCCTCAGGTCTGGAATGGCTAAACACACAGGGTGCCCTGCGCCTTGCAGACCTCAGGGGAAAGGTGGTGATACTGGACTTCTGGACCTACTGCTGCATAAATTGTATGCACGTCTTACCTGACCTCAAGAGACTGGAGTCAAAGTATGAGAAGGAGCTTGTGGTGATAGGAGTCCACTCAGCCAAATTCCCTAACGAACGGGTGACGGAGAACATAAGACAGGCCATCCTGCGCTACGAGATAGCGCATCCTGTAGTAAACGACAATGAACTAAAGATATGGCAGGCTTATGGGGTCAGAGCCTGGCCTACCTGGGTCTTAATAGACCCCGAAGGTAACATCGCAGGTATATACCCAGGGGAAGGCAACTATGATGAGGTAGATAATAAGATAGGCCAGACCGTTTCCTACTTCCGCACAAAAGGTCTTATTAAGGAAGAACCCCTTACCCTCCTCCTGGAAAGGAATAGGCTAGGCCCCAGCCCCTTATCCTTCCCTGGAAAGGTGCTGGCTGATGCTTCTAAGGACAGGTTATTTATTGCCGACTCTAATCATAACCGTATAGTCATCACCCGCCTGGATGGGGAGGTGATAGCTGTGGCAGGCTGTGGCCAAATAGGTTCAAAGGACGGACCCTTCTCAGGGGCCAGCTTCTATCACCCCCAGGGCATGGCCCTCGGCGGCGAGACACTATATGTGGCCGACACAGAAAACCACCTCCTCCGCAGACTTGACCTGGAGGCCAGGACGGTAACCACCCTGGCAGGGACAGGCAAGCAGGGTGGATTCCTCAGTGTGGGTGGCCTGGGGACTAAATCCGACCTAAACTCCCCCTGGGACCTGGCCCTGGTGGCAGACACGCTTTATATTGCCATGGCAGGGCCACACCAGATATGGGCCATGGATTTAGGCACAGGCCTTGTTTATCCCTATGCCGGAAGCGGTAGAGAGGGTTGCAAGGACGGCCCATTAGACTCTAGCGAATTTGCACAGCCCAGCGGCCTCACCACAAACGGCAATAGACTCTACGTAGCTGACAGCGAATCTAGTTCCATCCGAGAGATAGACATCCAGAAAGAAAGGGTCCACACCCTGGTGGGCCTTGCCCTCTTTGAATTTAATGACAGAGACGGGCAAGGTGACGCTGTCAGGCTCCAACACCCATTGGGAGTCCTTTATCACGAGGGATTAATCTACGTAGCGGATACCTACAACCACAAGATAAAGATAGTAAACCCTAAGGACAGGACATCTAGAACCTTCCTGGGTACAGGCAGGCCAGGGCACAAGGATAGCGAAGGGGCACAGCTCTACGAACCTGGGGGAATAAGCTTTGCCCAGGGCAGATTCTATATTGCCGACACCAATAACCACGCCATCAGGATAGCAGGACCTGACACTAAGGTAGCCACCTTGACATTGAAGGGCCTTTCCTCTCCCAAAAAAGTAGAAACCCTTCTATTACCAGGGGCTGAGGAAGTTCCTCTCAGCCTCAAGACCCTTCAGGCCGACAGCCCCGGGCAATTAACCCTAGACCTGACACTCCCCGAAGACTACCACCTAACTCCCACGGCACCTCTCCTCTACAAGATTGAAGTAGAAAAAGGCCTGAACCTTGACGAAGCGGGAGAAATTATCCAACTAGAACACCCCCAGTTGCCCATTACCTTGCCCTTCAAGACCGCAGCCGAGGCCGTAGAGACCTCCCTGAAAGTGTCTCTCACCTTCTACTACTGCCGCACCGATAACCAGGGGGTATGCCTGGCCAAGTCTCTCCTCTGGCGTCAACCCCTGAAGATAGAGCTAGAAGGCAAAGAGACCAAATTGATACTCAGTTACCGTGTGAAAGAGAAAGGATAAATAGGTTCTGAGTCTGTAGTGGTCGAGCCCTAGGCCTGAGCTCGGCCGAAGGCTTGCTCGACTCAAAGCACCGATGCAGAGCAAGTGCGCCTGAGGCGCATCTGCCTCTGGCATGACTCTGCCACTACAAAGATTATTCTGAGGGCTTTTCATTCAAAAGCAGTCTGCCTAAGGCGGACCACTACAATTTTTGATTTCTCTATGATTCCAAAAATCATAATCCACGGTGGGGCAGGCAAGAGGCCCAGGAATAAGACCAGGATAGAAAAGGTAAGAAAGACAATAAAAGAGGTCCTAGAGAGGTCCCGCCCCGTCTTAGAAGAAAGAAGTGCCCTTGAGGCGGTGGTTCATGCTGTGTCCCTGCTTGAGGATAACCCTCTTTTTAATGCTGGAACAGGGTCCGTGCTCCAGGCCGATGGCAAGGCCCGTCTAACCGCCTCTCTCATGGATGGAAGCACCTCCAAATTCTCTGCCGTGATAAACGTCCAGAACGTAAAGAACCCCATTCGCATCGCCCACCTCCTCCAAAGAGAGAGGTACTGCGTACTGGCAGGAAGGGAGGCCCTGACCTTTGCCAGGGCCAAGGGCTTCAGGTATTTTAACCCTGTAACAGCGGAAAGACTAAGAGACTGGAAAAGGTCCCAAGGGATGTGTGGAACCGTGGGTGCAGTAGCTATTGATGCCAGGGGTAATATAGCCGCAGGTACCTCTACAGGAGGGGTAGGGAATGCTACGCCGGGAAGGGCCAGCGACGTTGCCTCCACTTGTGGGAACTATGCCGATGGCCGAGTGGGTATCTCCTGCACTGGTGCAGGGGAATCTATAGTTAACCTGGCCCTGGCGGCGAGGATTGCTACCAGGGTCATCGATGGCATGAAGCTCCAGAGGGCCGTGGAGAAAAGCCTTAAGGAGCTTGAAAGGGCTGGAGACAAAGCTGGCATAGTTGCTGTCACCAAGAAGGGAGAACTCTTTTACTTCTACAATACAGAATTCATGTCCTACGGCTTCCTAGAGGGAGACAAACTGTTTACAGGAAAGTAATAAACAAGCGTATTGCAAATTGTGGCATTATGAAGTAAATATTAGTGTATACAAGGAATATTATAGGAGGAAAAGATTATGGGTTGTGGGAAGTTCCATGAGAAAAAGGTGACGGAAGTTAAAAAAGAAGCCCCTAAGCCTAAGAAAAGCAAGTAGAATCCCTTGGATAGTACTCTGCAGCTTTATTTATGAAGAGGAGGAACTACGATGAAAGGACTCAAGGCTCGCGATATAATGACTAGACCAGTGGTTTCTGCACGAAAGAGCGCCTCTGCCAGAGATGTGGCCATGCAGCTCCTTTGCGGTCTCTACAGTGGAATGCCAGTAACGGACCAGAATGGCAAGGTGATAGGCGTCATTACTGAACTAGACCTCCTTAAGGCTCTCAAGGAGGGTAAGGAGCTGGTGAGGATTACCGCAGGAGACATTATGACCAAAGAAGCTATCACCGTGGATGCAGACACCCCGGTAGAGAAGGTAGTAGATATCATGATGAGTAAAAATATCATAAGGGTACCTGTCTGTGAGGAAGGAAAGTTAATCGGGGTCGTGGCAAGGTGTGACATCCTGAGGAGCTTCATCGAGCCAGAATTCATCACCCACATGTAAAGACACGTTGGGTGATAGAGAGGACA
>JAUQZZ010000212.1 GCA_030586765.1 Candidatus Brocadiales bacterium
GATACGATATAGTGATACTGAATAGCCCACCGGTGCTGTTGGTTACTGACCCGGTACTTTTAAGTTCAAAGGTGGATGCTGTCATAATGGTGTACAAGGTAGGTAAGACCTCAAAGGAGATACTCCTGCGTGCAAAAGAGGAACTGGAAAGGGGAAAGGGCACCCTCCTGGGAGTAGTGCTAAATAATATGAAACCCAGTCTGGCGATTTACCCCTCCCAGTATCACTATAGATACGGTTATCAGATGAAGAAGGCTGGGAAATAGTCTTGAAGATTGTAGGGGCACGTTGTCCACCTGAGGCGGATGCCCCTACATCAGGTATGGCCAGAAGAGATGGAGTATACGCTTGAATCTAAAGCCGTCCCGTATAGCAATAATAACCCTGGCCTCCCTCTTCCTCATATTTAATGTAGTTGCCCTCCTTACTGCCCTGATTCCCTTCAAGGTAGTATTTGTGCTGATGGGTGGTCTGGTAGCCTTCTGCATTACTATGCTGAGGGTGGAATATGGGCTTATTATCCTGGTCTTTGCCTTCCCATGGACCCTACAACTAAAAATAGCAACAATAGCTGGTGCTCCCTTTGATATAGGCAGTGACGATGCCGTACTCTTTGGGATGATACTGGGGTGGCTTGTACACATGGCCACCGAGAAGGCGGGACCCTTTCCAGCCAGTCCATTAAATTTACCCATCGTTGCCTCCGTGACCTGGGCAGGTCTTTCTTTTGTCCCTTTGGGGCTGACACAAGGCGCGTCAGTACTGGCAATATGTGGCCTCCACCTGCTTAAATGGATAGAGCTCGCACTAGTCTATTTTATTGTCCTCAGGGTGGTGAACACCGAGGAGCAGGCAAAGAGGTTTGTAGTCCTCTCCCTTATAAGCTGTGCTGTAATAGTTGCGGTTCAGTTAGCCCTTACGGCAACGGGGCGCTACGCCATAGTCGAGTATGGAGGAGCGGCGGCAAGGGTAGCCGTCCCAGGAGTGGAGAGCAATGCCATCCTGGGGGGCTACTATTTACTATCTTTTGGTATAATCCTGTCCCTGCTGGTCTCAATGGGAATCAGGCACAAGTGGCTTTTAATAGCCTTTGCTGCAGTCGTCTCCATCGGTCTGCTTCTTACTTATAACAGGGCCAGCTACCTGGGCATGGCTACCATCTTACTGGTGCTTACCATCTCAGGCGGTGGTGCAAAAGTACGCCTCCCCTTTATCTTCTTAATAATAGCCATTTGTGCCCTGGTATATTTCTTGCCGGCTGTAGCACAAAGGATGTCTATGACCTTTCATATAGAGCCGGGAGGGGTACTCACGTTTGAGGACTCTGCCTCCGGTAGGTTGGACATGTGGCGAAAAGCCTTTAAGGTCTTCGTAGAGAGACCTACGAATCCCCTCATAGGGATAGGCTTCTGGGGGGCTCATTTCCATGAGGCCTGGGGTCATACTAGCATCCATAATCAATTCCTGGCTTATCTTATTGAAACGGGGATTGTAGGGTTTGCAATCTTCTGCTGGCTGATGAAGAGGGTAATTCATCAAATCTTGCTACTTTACCGGTTATCCTCTGAGGACTACTTCAGCAGGGCCCTCAGCATTGGGTTTCTGGCTGGGGTAATAGGGCTACTGGTTTCTGCCTTCTTTAACGAGCTACTGGAGTCTGCACGTGTCATGGGACCTCTCTGGTTCATGATTGCCCTGATAGTAGTACTTAAAAACATTAAGGAAGAAGAGTTGGAAGGGGAGGAGGCCGTGTCAGAGGCCTACCAGGAAGCCGGCGAAGGTGTCGTCCCTCCGGGCAGGCGATTCGTTGATAGATATTTTAGGTAAAATGACTCCTGAAGGACTCTCGTCTCCTGTCTCTATAAGAAAAGAACGGTTAGCCAGCGCGGCCTTTCTTGTCCTCTTTTTCTCCTGTCTGAGTTCCGTATTGAGTTATCTGAAGATGTATA
>JAUQZZ010000213.1 GCA_030586765.1 Candidatus Brocadiales bacterium
CTTTTAGAAGGATCTCCATTCTAGGCAGTGGGGGATGGGGAACCGCCTTATCCCTCCTCCTCCATAAAAAGGGCTACGATGTACTCCTCTGGGGACACTCCCCACAATACGTAGAATTTCTAAAAGACCGTGAGGAGAATGTAAAATTTCTCCCTGGTATCCCCATCCCTAAAGACCTCCCCATAACGGCTGACATGGCCTCTACAGCCGATAACTGTGAACTGGTCGTTGTGGCCGTGCCTACACCTTATATACGCTCGGTAATGGAGAGGTTCAGGCCCTATTATGTGCCAGGCACCCCGCTCTTAAGCGTGGCCAAGGGGATAGAGAACGAGACCCTGATGCTGGCCAGCGAGGTGATAACCGATGCCCTGGGGAGTCAGCCCCTGGCCCTGATGCTTGGCCCAAGCCATGCCGAGGAGGTGGCCAGGAATCTACCCACTACTGTAGTGGCTTCTTCAAGGTCAAAAGACCTGGCAAGGGAGATACAAAGGGTCTTTACCACGGAGCGCTTCAGGGTCTATACGAATCCAGATATGGTAGGGGTGGAGGTAGGTGCGGCAGTAAAGAACGTTATCGCTATTGCTGCTGGGATATGCGACGGCCTGGGTTTTGGCGATAACACCAAGGCGGCCCTTATTGCAAGAGGCCTTGTGGAGATAACACGGCTTGGGGTGAAGATGGGTGCCCAGAGGGCCACCTTCTCAGGACTCACTGGCCTGGGCGACCTTATCACCACCTGCATCAGCCCCTATGGACGAAACAGATACGTGGGAGAAGAGATAGGTAAGGGCAAGAGGCCCACCGAGGTTCTTAAGGGGATGGAGCAGGTGGCAGAGGGCTATTTTACCACCCGCTCCATAAAGCGCCTGTCAGAGAAATACCAGGTAGATATGCCCATATGTCAGGAGATTTATAGAATCCTCTACGAGGACAAAGACCCCCGCAAGGCCGTGAGTGATTTAATGATGCGCACCCCCAAATCAGAGATGGAGGAACTGGAGTAATTGTTGCTGACGGACCTTTCAGTCCATACCTTTCTCTGCGGTGGCAAAGTTGTGCCTTAGGCAGATTCGCTATAGGCGAAATTACCCTGCCAATGTCGAGCAAGCTCGACCACTACAATTTCGCTGGGTAGCACATGGCTTAAGCCCTGCGCACAAAATTAGTAATTAACTAGCGGTGCTAAAACACCTACTTTGAAATTTGTAGGGAGGGCCTTCATGGCCCTCCGTAAATTCCTGCGGAGGGGGATAAACCCCCTCCCTACTATCTATAAACATATTTATATGCTATATGCTTCCCCTTATTTCCAGGGCAATATCCAGGGCCCTGGCGGAGTGGGTCAGGGCTTCTGGGTTAGTTCTATCTTGGCCATAATTATCGGTAGGCTTCTCGCCTGTGCTTCACCCGCATTATCCTCACGGCCTTAGCCCTGTCATCTATCTCATAGATTACTCTATAGTCTCCCACTTGTATTCGCCAGTCCCTTCTTGAGCCAGACAACTTGCGGCAACCCTGAGGTCTAGGGTTTTCAGCCAGTGCTTTGATTTGAGGGATAATACGGTGGAAGTTCTCCACTGAAAGATGCTTCAAATCCCGCTCTGCCACCCGCTCAAGATAGACCTCATACACCCGGAGTGTACTCCCTAAGGAATTCTTCTAGCCTTCTGAATCTGAGCGGCTTTTTCCTCATCTTCTCAAGGAGTTTGAGGTCTTCAAGGTCTTCCAGCCGTTCAAGCATTTCCTGATATTTGTCTATATCCAGGATGACTGCCGCTGGCTTTCCCTTCCGCAGGATGATTTCAAGGGCCTTCCTTTTGACTTTTTCTCTCATTGAACCTTTACCTCTAGGAGTTTGTTCTATTATTCCTGCCTTTATTGTTCTTGGGCATAACTAAATGCTCCCCTTTATTTCCAGGGCAATATCCAGGGCCCTGGCGGAGTGG
>JAUQZZ010000214.1:0-1659 GCA_030586765.1 Candidatus Brocadiales bacterium
ACTTAAACCCTGCGCTACCCCTCATTAGCAGTTTATCCGTCCGTCAAAGACTGTGGGAGGCGAGCTCCCACGCTACATTTTCAGACTCTGTAGACAACGACCTTTATGGTCGTTGATGTGGTTCAACGAGGTAAACCTCGTTGTCTACCTAGATTCTTCTCCGTCTAAGGCGGATCAGAATGACATATGGCATTAGCCACTTTCGGAGAGTTCTCATAGCATTAGAATTGTGAGCAAGCTCCCACGCTACATCTTAAGGAGCTTTAGTCGCACCATGTCCAGGGCATTCTTGGCGGCGAGGAGCTTTATCCAGCGCCTGCTTCCAGAGAAGTGGAACTCCTTGTGTTCTACGCCCTCCTTTGTGGCCAGGGCAATATACACCAGGCCCACAGGCTCCCTGGGATGGGGGCTAGTGGGGCCTGCTACGCCGGTTATTGACAGGGCTATGTCTGAGCCGGTCTTGTTCCTTATGGCTATGGCCATGGCCCGCGCTGTCTCAGGGTTTACCACCCCGGTCTTTCTCAGCAGTTCTTCTGGTATGCCGATTAGGTCGGCCTTGGACTTTATGGTATAGGTGACTACATCCTCCAGGAGGTGCTGGGATATGCCTGGAACGTTGGTGAGGAGGTCTCCCACCAGGCCCCCTGTGCAGGACTCTGCTATGGCGATGGTCTTCTTGTGTTTCTTTAATAAATCAGCCACCACCTCCTCCAGGGTCTCTTCATCCCTGCCGAAGACTGCTTCTCCCAGGAGCTGTCGTATCTCCTCCTCGGCCTTATCCAGGAGTGTCCTGGCCTGTGCCTCTTCTCTGGCCTCTGCAGTGATGCGGAGGGTAATGATACCTTCGTGGACCATGGTGCCTGCCATGGGGTTTGACTCTGGGGCCATGAGGTGTTCTATCTTTTCCCCCACCAGGGCCTCTGGCAGGCCGAAGACATGGAGCTTCCGATGGGCCGTCACTATGCCTATAACAGCGGTCTCCTGGATATGGGGAAGCACCCATTCCTGAAACATCTGCCTCATCTCCCCAGGCACCCCGGGGAGGCAGATAATTTCTTTATTGTCATGTTTAAGGGAGAATCCAGGGGCAGTGCCTGTCTTATTCGGAATAAGGGTAGCACCTTCTGGAATCATGGCCTGGCGGACGTTAGAGGTGGGCATCTCCATATGGCGGCAGTGGTAGGTCTCTTTTATATGGGAGAAGGCGGTTTCGTCTAGTATCAGTTTTTTTTGGCAAGATAAGGCAACGGCCTTTCTGGTAATGTCGTCCCTGGTGGGGCCAAGGCCACCGGTTACTATAATGAGGTCGGCCCTTTCTATGGCCCTTTCCAGGGCAGAACCCAGGGCCACTATATCATCCCCCACAGTGGTGTGGCAGAGGATGGTGATACCTTTCCTGGTGAGTTCTTCTGCTATATAAGAGGCGTTAGTGTTTAATACCTCCCCCTGGAGGAGCTCATTGCCTGTGGAGGTTATCTCTGCTGTTTTCATTCAATCATACAATGGAAGAACTGTAGTTGCTCGATTTAGCGAGCTTCTTTAAATCAAATGACAATATTGTAGGGCAAGGCTTTAGCCTTGCCTATGCAAACCTAAAGGTTTGCCCTACAGCCCCATAAATGGGGCAACTACCTTCTTCGCTTGCGATAACATTTAGTG
>JAUQZZ010000214.1:1669-1896 GCA_030586765.1 Candidatus Brocadiales bacterium
GTATAAACGGGCTAGAAAGTCAACGACCTTTATGGTCGTTGACTGTGATTCAACGAGGTAAACCTCGTTGTCTACTTAGATTCTTCACTACGTTCAGAATGACATACAGTATATTTTAAAGGAAGCCGCTCATACATGAAAGCGGAAGGTAATTATATCGCCGTCCTGGACGATATAGTCCTTACCCACCAGGTGTAGCTTACCGTGGGTCTTTACCTCCTTCAGGG
>JAUQZZ010000033.1 GCA_030586765.1 Candidatus Brocadiales bacterium
GCGTAAAGGAAGGCCCTTTTAGTGGGCTTCACCAGTAATATGCCCACTTCATACAGGGCCACCACAGGCAGGGCTGTGGCCGTCTGGGTGAAGGGGTCGGCAGTAGGGGTGATGATGGCCGCCAGGACAAAGGCCCCAAAGAAGGCGTATCTCCGCCACCCGATATAATCCTCTGCACGAAACATCCCCACCTTTGATAGGAGGAGCATCACCAGGGGCAGTTGAAATATTAGCCCAAGGGCCAGGGTTAGTAAGAAGACCAGGGTGATATACTGGGACATGGTGATTACAGGCTCAATCCCAGGCCCCAGGATGCCTATCAGGAATTTCAAGGCCAGGGGTATGAGGATGAAGTAGCCGAAGAGGCCTCCTGTAATAAAGCCTCCAAAGGACAGGGGGATAAAGAACTTTGCGTACCTGCGTTCGTGTTTATAAAGACCTGCCGCAATAAACTTCCAGGCCTGATAGACTATGACAGGGTAGGCCAGGAATATGGCGCTTATGAGGCAGAGTTTCAGGTAGGCAAAGAAGCCCTCCTGGTAGCTCAAGACCTTAAGGGTAACGGGGAGCCCTAACCTCTCCATGGTAAGGCTGTGGGGCCTCTTGGCTATCCAGAGGATATGGGTTTTGACCACCCAACTGAGGACGAAGCAGACCATTATGGCAAGGACGCACAGAATTATCCTTGTCCTCAGCTCCTCCAGGTGTTCACCCAGGGTGAGTCTTTTTTCCTCGATTTCTTTTTCCGCCTCTTTTATGGGCATGGTATTGTCTTCTCGCAGGGCTGAAGCCCTGCGCTACCCCATAATACATTTATGGGCATGGCGTTTCTTCCTTCCAGAATGCAAGGCTAAAGCCTTGCCCTACCGCTCATTTTCTTTTTCTGCCTCTTTTATTTGGCATCGGTCTTTTTGCAGGCTAAAACCCCACCAACTTCTTAATCGTGCTACACAAGGTAGCACGCTACATCCTTATTTTCTTGCAGGGCTGAAGTTCGCCCTACCCTCTCCTTTTGCGGGTATCGCAGGGCTTAAGCCCTGCCCTACAATTTTTGATTTTTCGGTTACGTAGGGAGGGCCTTTATGGCCCTCCGAGAAGGTGGAGGGGGACAAGCCCCCTCCCTACGTCAGTGGGCAGTGCCCTCAAATACGGTATCTCTTTTCCCCAAAAGTATTTATTTTTGTTATAATAATACAGTCTAAGGGGAATTACAAGGCTTTGAAATGCCTTGAAACAAGGTAATCTTTCTGGTATCTTATGGTCTTTACTCTATAGGACCTTTCCTTAGCTTCTTAAAAACTTTAATAGGAGCAGGCCATGGGCAAGACATATGAAGGCAATCTCATAGGTACAGGGAAGGTCTTTTGCATCGTGGTGAGCAGGTTTAACGAATTTATCTCTAAGAAGCTCTTGGAGGGTGCCCAGGATTGCCTCCTCAGGCATGGTACACGGGCAGAGGATATAGAGGTCTGCTGGGTTCCTGGGTCCTTTGAAATCCCTATGGCAGCCCTATCCCTGGCAAAGACAAAGCGCTATCATGCCCTTATCTGCCTTGGGGCCGTTCTCCGAGGGGATACCCCGCACTTTGAGTATGTTGCAAGTGAGGTGGCCAAGGGTGTGGCCAGTGTGGGGCTGGAGACGGGTGTACCCACCATCTTCGGCGTTATCACCGCCGAGACCCTGGAGCAGGCCATTGACCGTGCTGGTGCCAGGGACGGCAACCGTGGTGCTGAGGCTGCCATGAGTGCTATTGAGATGGCCAATCTATTTGGAAAATTGGGTTCAGAAAGGCGTGGTAAGTAGTATGAGAAAGAGGACTCGGGCCAGGGAACTGGCCCTCCAGGCCCTCTATCAAATAGAGGTCAGAGGTGAAGAGGCCCTGGAGGACGCCTTATCCTTTTGTGCCCACGGGGCAGGGGATACAGAGGTCTCACAGTTTGCCTCGCAGTTAGTGGAAGGCTGTCGCAAGGGCAGAAGGGTAATAGATGAAGAGATAGCCTCTGTAGTGGAGAATTGGGAGCTACCTCGAATGGCAACTATAGACCGCTGCATCCTGAGGCTCAGCGTGTACGAACTCCTTTACAGGGAAGACATACCTCCCAAGGTCTCTATCAATGAGGCCATAGAACTGGCAAAGAAATACAGTACGGAGAAATCAGGTAACTTTGTTAACGGCGTGCTGGACAAGATTTACGAACGCCACCAGGAGACTAAGGCCAGTAGGTCTACCTCCAGCGGATTAGAGGAGCCACTGATTACAGAGTACGGGGAGGCAGACCTCCACGTCCATACCATTTGCTCTGACGGCACCTCTACCCCCGAGGAGGTAGTAGAAGAGGCGGCCCGCATAGGCCTTAAGACCGTAGGCATAACAGACCACGACTCCATAGAGGCCATTAGGCCTGCCCAGAGGGCAGGCCTTAAGAAGGGGGTTCACGTAATACCAGGCATAGAACTCTCTGGTTACTACGAGCCTAGTGAGGTACACATCCTGGGTCTTTTCATAAATATAGAGGATAAGGCCCTTCTGGACAAGCTCCAGGAGATGCGCAGGGACAGGGTTAGTAGGGTGTCGGCCATGGTGGAGAAACTAAGGCCACTGGGCATAAAGATAGAGGCACAGGAGATACTGGATGTTGCAGGGGGAAGCCCCCCAGGGAGGATGCACGTAGCAGAGGCACTGTTAAAGAAGGGCTACTGTGCAGACTATCAAGAGGCCTTTCAAAGGTATATAGGGGACGAGGGGCCTGCCTATGTACCCAAGAAGACCATCACCCCCCAGGAGGCCGTTGAACTCATCCTGTGCACAGGTGGGGCACCTGTCTACACCCATCCAGGTCTCACCAAGAGGGACGACCTTATCCCCCATTTAGTTGAGAGTGGCATACAGGCCATAGAGGTTTATTATCCCAACCATACCCCTGAGATGGTGGAGAGGTACCTCCGGATAGCCAAGCAGTATGACTTGTTAGTAACCGGGGGCTCTGATTTTCACGGTCTTAGGAAGCCTAACGTACCCTTGGGTAGGGTAAGGGTTCCCAGCCAGCTTGTAGTGGCCCTGAGGGAGCGCTGTCTCCAGAGGCGGAGTGCGACTGTAGCCCTATAAGGAGATAATATGGTATTTGATTACTTAAAAGAACTTGCCGGCCTGGGGGAGGCCAAGAAAGAGATTAAGGAGGGGGTCAAGGAGACCCTTATTAAGGAAGAGAAGGAGGAGGTAAAAGAGGCGGTTAAGGAGGAGGTTAAGCAAGAAAAACCAGATTCTTCCTGGCTCTCCTTAGACTCATGGTTCTCCCTGGAAGACCTTAAAAAGGGACTGGAGAAGACCCGCAGTCGACTGGAGAGTAGCCTGAAGGACCTCCTGGCCGTGGAGCAGGGACTTAGTGAGGAGGTTCTGGAGGAGCTTGAGGCAGCACTGATAGAATCTGACATGGGGGTCAGGCCTGTTACAAAGCTCATGGGGGAACTCAGGAGGGCCTGGGAGGCCAGAGAAGTCACCGACAGCGCAGGGATTAAGGAATTCCTTAAAAGGAGACTCAAGGAGAGTTTTAAAGACCTTAATCAAGAGCTGAATATGGCCCCTACCCCGCCCACAGTAATCATAGTGGCGGGGGTAAACGGCAGCGGTAAGACTACCTCTATTGCGAAGCTGGGGTATATGTTTACAAAGGAGGGCAAGCAGGTGCTCCTTGCCGCAGGGGATACCTTCAGGGCAGCCGCAGTTGAGCAACTAGAGATATGGTCAAGGCGCATAGGAGCCCAGATTATAAAACACCAGGCAGGTGCTGACCCTGCGGCAGTAGCCTACGACGCCTTAGAGGCAGGCCTGGCCAGGGGTGTAGATGTAGTCATTGTGGATACTGCTGGAAGGCTCCACACTAAACAAAATCTTATGCAGGAACTGGGTAAGATAAAGAGGGTCATCTCGAAGAGGATAGAGCATGCCCCTCATGAGGTACTCATGGTGTTGGATGCTACTACGGGCCAAAACGCCATCTCCCAGGCGAAGCTCTTCAGGCAGGCCATAGACATCACGGGCATCTTCCTGGCAAAACTTGACGGCACTGCCAAAGGTGGTATAGTAATTGGTATGCAGGACGAGATAAAGATACCTGTAAAGTTCGTGGGTCTGGGGGAAAGGGCCGAAGACATACAAAAATTTAATCCCGAAGGCTTTGTGGATGCCCTCTTTGACTAATATGGATAGGTGGCCCTTTCTAGGGCCGCATTAAACGGGGCTAGAAAGCCCCGCCTATCCGATGAGTGTTACCCCAAGAGGAGGGGAGAATCGGAGCCATCCGTGTCTCTTTGATTTCTTAGGCCGAGAGCAGAAGACAGAAAGGAGAAGAAACTATGAGGCATTTACTTTTGGTAGCGTTATTCTTATTCCCAGCCTTCTTTACCACCGGTACAGCCTTAGCGGAAGAAAAAAAGGCATCATCGAAGATGTGCGTCATCGCAACAGATAAGACAGGCAAGGAGGTGGATGGTGTTCTTGTGGACGTAGTATGTGCTGGGGAAAAGAAATCTTATACCACAGATAAGACAGGGAAGACTTGCATAGAGGTTGCTGGACCCCTTATAGAGAGCATCACCATTACAAAAGACGACTGCCAGGAGAGATTAGCACCTGTGGGAGTGCTGGATGGGATGAAGGTAATTATAACCCTCCACTGCTGGCCTAAGTAGTGTATAGGGTATATGAGTTTTAGATGAATGACTGTGTATCCAGAAGGACTTTTCTAAAGACCGCCGTAGGGGTGGGTGCAGGTCTCTACGGCCTCTCTTATCTCAGTTCCCTTCCAAGAGAGCATCCCCTTAAGAGGTTCAAGGAAGGTGCCCTGAAGAAGGGCATCGTGGTAGTCCATGGCTCTGAGAAGGAAGGAATGGATGAAGAGAAGACTATAAAGGAGATGGTCAAGAGGGCCATCACTGCCCTGGGGGGCCTGGAGAAGCTGGTCTCCAGGGGCGACAGGGTGGTTATTAAACCCAATATATCCTGGAACAGGTCCCCGGAGTTTGCCGCCAACACCAATCCCTTTTTAGTGGCCTCCCTTGTGGAGATGTGCCTGGAGGCAGGCGCCTCCAGGGTAAGGGTTATAGACCACACCTGTTCAAGTAATCCCAGGCCCTCTTACGAGATTAGCGGCATTGCCCAGGCGGCTAGGAGGGCAGGGGCAGAGGTATGCTTTGTGGATACCTCTCGATTTAGAGAGATACCTATTCCAGGTGGAAAGGCCTTATCCTCCTGGGCCTTCTACGAGGGTTTTGTCCTCCAGGACGAGGTAGACGTCCTCATCAATGTCCCCATAGCAAAGCACCACAGCACCTCCCGCCTCACCATGGCCCTGAAAAACACCTTCGGGATGGTAGGCTGGGATAGGGGCTCCCTACATAAAGACATCCACCCCAAGATAGCAGACCTCAATCGGGTGGTGAAGGTAGACCTGACTGTGCTGGATGCCTACAGGGTGCTCAAGTACCACGGCCCCACAGGTGGGAGGCTTGAAGATGTAGATAATTCCCCTGAAGGGGCAAGGAGGCTCGTGGTAAGCACAGACCCTGTGAAGGTAGATTCCTACGGTGCCACCCTCTTCGGGCTTAGGGGGGAGGATGTGGGTTTTATAAGGGAAGCCCAGGAGGCGGGCCTTGGCGAGATTGATTATAGACTGCAGGGGTTTGAAGAAATATCTATATGAAATTAGACCTCTGCATAAGTTGCCCTAGTACTATGTGTCATTCTGAACGAAGCGAAGAATTGTAGGGCAACCCTTTAGGGTTGCTTTGTGCAAGGCTAAAGCCTTGCCCTACAATTTCTTTCCGCCCTAGGTGGATTCCACTTCCTCAGGAGGACAACGGTTTAGGGTTTTCGTTATTCGTTAATACAAAATGTTACAAGACAAAAAAAGTCCCTTCAGGGCCTATAACCTCAGGAAGTGGGCGCAGGCTATAAGCCTGGCTATCTTTCTGGTGCTTCTGGTATATGCCGACCCCTTCACCAGTAGGAACGTCCCAGCAGATGCCTTCCTCCGCCTGAGTCCCCTCTCTGCCTTAGGAACGAGTATCGCCTCCAGGGAGCTCATTTCTCAGTACTGGCCGGCCGTAATACTGGTCCTTGCCACTGTAGTGATGGGCCGCTTCTTCTGCGGCTGGGTCTGTCCCTTTGGAACCACTATAGACCTTACGGATAAACTCTTTAAGAGGCAGAGGGAAAAAGAGCGGAGGCTTTATGACGGGAGGAGGATAAAGTATTATCTCCTGGCCTTTCTCTTACTTAGTCTATTTATTAGCCGCCAGATGATAGGGTGGTTTGACCCCCTGAGCCTGGCCACAAACACCTATACCATCCTTGTCCACCCCTATCTTGTTACCCTCCTGGGAGGGTTTTTTAATTTCCTTCAAGGTATCCCTATTTTAGGAGGTTTAGCTTCGCCTGCCCATGGGTTTTCCAACCAGGTACTCTTTGTCCTAAGGGAGCCCTTCTTTCATAATCACACGGCCTTCTTAATCGTCTTTTTGGCCATAATATCCGCAGGGATAGTGTACAGGAGATACTGGTGCAGGAATCTCTGCCCCCTGGGTGCTATCTTTGCATTGGGCTCTATAGGGGCCTATTTCCAGAGGAGGGTTCGGAAAGGCTGCCAGGTATGTGGCATCTGCCAGAAGGAGTGCAGGATGGGCTGTATCACTGAGGGGGGAAAGTCAACCCTGGCAGGGGAGTGCATCCTCTGTATGGATTGTCAAGAGCTTTGCCCCAGCGGGGCCATCCGCTTCAGAGGCCCTTGGTTACCCAAGCTCCAGGAAGTAGACCTTTCCAGGAGGGGACTGATTACCGCCTGTTTTAGTAGTGTTGCTATGGTGCCTGCGCTCAGGTTTAACTTCCCTCAGAAATTGGGAAAAGGCCACCAGATGATTCGTCCCCCAGGGGCCCTGGAGGAGGGAGAGTTTCTTGCCAGGTGTGTTCGATGCGGTGAATGCATGAGGGTATGCAAGACCAATGGGCTCCACCCCACCCTCCTAGAGGCGGGTCTGGAGGGGGCCTGGACCCCGAGGCTCATCCCCAGGATAGGACACTGCGACTATACCTGTACCCTTTGTAGCAACGTGTGTCCCTCAGAGGCCATAAGGCCCGTGGAACTGCCAGTGAAGCAGAGGCTGGCCATCGGAAAGGCAAGAATAGACCAGAGCCGCTGTATCCCATGGGTGGGCTACGCAGGGCTGCCTGAGCTGGCAAGGGGCTGGAAGGATGTAAACTGCGGGGTATGCGAAGAGGTATGTCCTGTACCTACTAAGGCCATACATTTTAATACTTACGTAGATGAGCAGGGCCGTGAGATAAGGAGGCCTTTTGTCAGGGAGGAGGTCTGTAATGGGTGCGGTTTTTGTGAATATGCCTGCCCTGTGATGGGTAGGGCGGCTATTCTAGTAGAAGGTGTCCAGCCCCAGGTCCCTGTGGAGTCGAGTTATGAGGGTTACAAGATTAAGCAGGTTTTTCCTGAGAGGGTTGGGGCATGGGAAGTCAAGGTAAGACCTATTGCATATACAGGAGAAAGCGGGCTTTATGAGTATATAGACGGAGGGGCCGAACCTTACCTCTCTTACTCCTTCCAACAGGTAGCTGTAGCAGAGTACAGGCATAATGACATGCGTATCCTGGTAGAGATATGGCAGTTCGGCAGCACCGACGACGCCTTTGGCGTCTATACCAAGGATAGGGAAGGGAGTGAGTTGGTCCTCGGAGACCACGCCTCTATACATGAGAATTACCTCTGGATATGGAAGGGGAGGTACTATATCCGCCTTGAGCCTGGTAGCCCTGCGGTGAGATTAAGCGAGGTGGGGGCTATTGCTGAGGCCATCATAGACAGGTTACCACCTGGGAGGAGCTTACCACCCGAACTCTTGAGGTACCTGCCTAAGGAGGGCCTCCTCCATGAGCGCATACAGTTCTTCCACAAGAAGATAATTCTTGATAATATACAGATTAGTGATGAATTTATTGAGGAGAATGTCTTCGGGCTAGGGGATGAGACCGATGTAGTGGTGGCAGAATATATTCTGGCGTCGGGTGAGCCTCCTACGAAATTAATGGTTGTTAAATATCCCACGGAGGAGGAGGCAAGGAAGGCCAGGGAGGGCTATGTGAGGTTGAGGCTGTCTTTGGGGGAAAGTCTTAAGGAGCCTTTTTACACCGTCTTATGTTTTAAAGATAAAGGCGGGCGCTATAACACAGTCCTTAGTAAGGGCCGCTACTTAGTAGCCTGCTTTTTGGCTAGTGATTGTCTGCTAGTGGAGGATTACACAAAAGTTGTAGGAGATAAGCTCCCTGATTAGCATTTTTCTATTGAAAAGTTTGGTTGAAAGACTTAGAATCTTTGGTTTGCAGGGAAAACATAGGGATTGACGAGGGACAGGAATGGATAAGGGACATAAGGAAGAGATAATCAAGGGGCATAGGAAGCACGAGACGGATACAGGTTCCCCAGAGGTTCAGATAGGCTTGCTTACGGAGAGGATAAACCGCGTGAGTGAGCACCTGAAGGAGCATAAGAAAGACCATACCTCCCGAAGGGGCCTTCTGATGATGGTGGGCAGGCGTTCTGCCCTTTTAAAGTACCTCAGCGAACGGTATCAGGAGAGGTATAAACAGATTATTGACAAGTTAGGGATACGTCGCTAAGGATTTTGTCTTGGTTTTTGAGAATTGAGAGGAAGATGATAATATTCAAGGTTGAGAAGACAATAGGAGATAGGCTTCTAAGTATTGAATGTAATAAGATGGCGAAGCAGGCAGACGGTGCGGTAATCGTGAGATATGGCGATACTATGGTCTTAGTTACCACAGTAGCTGGGGCGGAAAGAGATACAGATTTCTTTCCTCTTACAATGGACTACAGGGAGAAGACCTACGCTGCAGGGAAATTCCCCGGGGGATTCTTCAAGAGGGAGGGCAGGCCTACGACTAAAGAGACCCTGACCATGAGGCTGATGGATAGGCCTATTAGACCCCTCTTTCCTGAGGGTTACCGCAAAGAGATACAGATAATGGGGATGGTCCTCTCTGCCGATAAGGAGAATGACCCAGATATACTTTCCATGATAGGTGCCTCAGCAGCCTTATGTATCTCCCCTATACCCTTTTCTAAGCCCGTGGGTTCTGTAAGAGTAGGCAGAGTGGAGGGACAGTTTGTGCTAAATCCCACCCATGCTGAGCTGGTTACCAGCGACCTGGACCTGGTGCTCTCTGGTACTGAGGACGGCATGCTCATGGTAGAGGCTGCGGCCAGGGAGGTCTCCGAGGAGGATATCATTAACGCCATGGTCTTTGGCCAGCAGGCGGTGAAGGAAGTTGCCCAACTGCAAGGGGAGTTGATGGCTATCTGTGGAAGAAAGAAAGAACCCGTAACAGAAAAGGAGATAGATAGAACCCTTTATAATACCATTAGGGCAGGGCACTATGGTGAAATAAAACAGAAGAGTCTGGTTCCTGGAAAACATGCCAGAAGCCAGGCCCTCAAGGAGATTCTTGACTCCCTTATAGAGAAATACTGCAAAGGCGATGGTGCCACTATACTGGATAGTCAGATAAAAGAGGTCTTTTGTGAGCTAGAGAGGGAGGCGGTAAGGGAACTTATACTAAAGGAAAATAAGAGGGTTGATGGCAGGAGGCTGGAGGAGATAAGACCCATAAGCTGCGAAGTGGGAGTACTGCCCAGGGTTCATGGTTCTGCCCTTTTCACCCGCGGGGAGACCCAGGCCCTGGTAGTTGCTACCCTGGGGACTGCTATGGATGAGCAGAGGGTAGACACCTTAGAAGAGGAGTATTCAAAAAAGTTTATGTTGCATTACAACTTCCCCCCTTTTTGTGTGGGAGAGGTAAAGCCAGTTTATGGCCCTTCAAGGAGGGAGATAGGTCATGGCAACCTGGCAGAAAGGGCCCTGGAGGCTGTACTACCCCCTCATCAGAAATTTCCTTATACCGTCCGCATTGTCTCCGATATCCTAGAGTCCAACGGTTCCTCTTCTATGGGCACTGTATGTGGTGGAACTCTTTGTCTGATGGATGCAGGGATTCCGATAAAGGACCCTGTGGCAGGTATTGCCATGGGTTTGGTAAAGGAGGGGGATAAGGTATGTATCCTCTCAGATATCCTTGGTACGGAGGATGGCTTTGGAGACATGGATTTTAAAGTAGCTGGTACCCAGAGGGGCATTACCGCACTTCAGATGGACGTAAAGGTCCCCTGGCTGGATGAAAAGACCCTTAGGGATGCCCTCTACCAGGCAAGGGAGGGCAGGGTTCATATCCTCAAGGAGATGTTAAAGGTCTTGGATAAGCCCAGGAAGGAGATCTCTACCTATGCCCCAAGACTCCTGCAGATAAAGATAAGACCCGAGAAGATAGGTGCTGTTATAGGCCCTGGTGGAAAGACGGTAAAAGGGATACAGGAAGAAACAGGCGCCAGGGTAGAGATAGACAACGAAGGCAACGTAGTGATATCCTCCCCCTCTGCTGAGGCAGCGGAGAAGGCAAGGGCCATTATCGAAAAGATGACCGAGGAGGTAAAGGTTGGAAAGACCTACCAGGGGAAGGTAATGTCTATAAAGGATTATGGGGCCTTTGTGGAGGTTTTGCCTGGTCAGGATGGCCTTCTCCACATTTCTGAGCTCTCCGATAGCTACGTAGAAAAGGTGGAGGATGTACTCAAGGTGGGTCAGGAGGTCTGGGTGAAGGTTATTGGTATAGATGACCAGAAACGGATAAGGCTCAGTAGGAAGGCCGCCCTTAAGGAGATGGCAACTAATCCAGTGTAAGGGGAAGATTTAATAAAATTCTACTATTCTCCATCTTCGTTTATTTTTGAATACTTTTCTTAATTAGGAGGTGAGGTAATCGAGGATATGATTGTTGTTCTGACTTAATCTGTTTCTGTTTTATTTTTGGATTTGAATAATGAGGAGATTAGAATGGCAACAAGGGTCACTGGTAAAGTGAAGTGGTTTGATGCAAAAAAAGGTTTTGGTTTCATCGAACACGAGGGAGGCAAAGATGTCTTCGTTCACTATTCTAGTATTGCGGGTGATGGCTTTAGGACCCTTGAAGATGGAGAGAAAGTAGAGTTTGACCTGGTGGAGGGTGCAAAAGGACTGCAGGCACAAAATGTGACTAAGGTGAGCACTTAGCTTTTTAGGTTTAATGAGCCGGGATGTTAGTATGACTTCCTGGCTCATTTTTTAGCTGAGGCACGATGTTTGAGGTATTGTTAGGCGTACTGGCCTTTACTGTTGTAAGCATATCCATATATTTTCTATACCAAAGAAGAGCGACCCAGGGGCAAAAGAAGGGCCCTTCTCAGCCCCCTTACCTTGGGACCCTGGCCCAGGGACTGGTTCATGAGATTCGAAATCCCCTAAGCACCTTCAGTGTCAACTTACAACTCCTCCAGGAAGAGCTGGAAGAAGGTCTCAACGGCAAGGCCCTAAACGCCAAGCAGAGGATAAATACCCTCCAGAGGGAGGTACAGCGCCTGGAAGAGGTCTTGAGTGATTTTTTACGCTTTGCCAGGGAAGAGAGACTGGAGCTCAAGGAACACGATGTGAATGGGTTGGTGGATGAGGTGGTAGATTTTATTGCCCCCGAGGCCAGGAAGAATAACATCCTCATTGAAAGGGATTATGATTCTGACCTGCCACCTTCCCGTATAGACGCAACATTAATAAAGCAGGCGCTCTTCAACATAATTATAAATGCCCAACAGGCTATGCCTAAAGGGGGCAGGCTTTACATCCGTACTTCATTAAGAAGCAGGGACGTTCAAATAGAGATTACAGATACAGGTGTGGGCATCCCCGAATCAAGTTTTGACAAGATTTTTCAGGTCTATTACTCTACCAAGAAGAGAGGTACAGGACTAGGGTTGCCCACTGTCAAGCGCATTGTGGAAGGACATGGCGGCACCATCACAGTAGAAAGCGAAGAAGGTAAGGGCAGTAGTTTTGTGGTGCGGCTGCCTCTAAGAAGGTGAGGACGCTACTATGAGGTCTGACGTAAGGATACTCGTCATAGATGATGAGGAAGACCACGCCAGGGCCATGGCCGAGTGCTTGGAGAAGGTGGGCTACCAGTGCATAGCGGCCACAGAGGGCAAGGAGGGTCTCCGAGTCATCAAGCGTGGGGGAATAGATGTAGTAGTTACTGACTTGGTGATGAAGGACGTGGATGGCATGGAGGTCCTTGAGGCGGTCAGGGAAAGGCTTCCCGATGCCCAGGTTATTTTTATCACAGGTCACGGCACCGTGGAGGCAGCTGTAGCGGCTATGCAAAAGGGGGCTACTACCTTTATACAGAAACCTATCAATATCCATCAGCTTAGGGTGGAGGTAGATGAGGCGGTAAGAAAACAGGTCCTCATGAGGAGCAACCCCCAGCGCGTCACCCAGGTAGAGGAGGGATGCGGTTCCCAGGGCATCATCGGCAATAGTACAAAGATGCAACGTATCTTTAGCATCACTAGACAGATAGCACCTACAAGTGCCACCGCTCTCATTATTGGGGAAAGCGGCACAGGAAAGGAGCTTATAGCCAGGGCCATCCACTATAATAGCCCCAGGAAGGCCCAACCCTTTGTGGTGATAAATTCTGCAGCCATCCCAGAAGGTCTCCTGGAAAGCGAACTCTTTGGCCACGAAAGGGGCGCCTTCACAGGGGCCTTTTCTCAGAGAAAGGGAAAGTTTGAACATGCCCATAGAGGGACCCTCTTCCTGGACGAGATAGGTGATATGCCCCTATCTACCCAGGCAAAACTCCTCAGGGTTATTGAGGATGGGAAGGTGGTGCGTGTAGGGAGTAACGAACCCTTTTCTGTTGATGTCAGGATTATTGCCGCTACCAATCAGGACCTGGAGGCCCTGATAAGGGAGGGGAGGTTTAGGGAAGACCTGTATTTCAGGCTGAACGTGGTTTGCCTCAAGTTGCCGCCTTTGCGGGAGAGGCAGGAGGATAAATCTCTCCTTATAGACGCCTTCGTTAAAGAGTATTCCAGGGTATATGGCAAGAAGATAACCTCTATTACTCCCGAAGCCCGAAGGAGGTTACTCAACTATTCCTGGCCAGGTAACGTGAGAGAGCTCAAGAATTGTATAGAAAGTATGGTAGTCTTAACTAGCGACAGTACCATAGGGGTAGAGGATATCCCTGGGCATATAGCCTTGGAGGAAGGGCAGGAGGAGAAGGGGGCCCTGGTGGGGATGTCCATAGCGGAGATGGAAAAGGAACTTATAAAAAACACCCTGGCCGCTGTAGGCGGTAATAGAGGGGCATCCGCAAAGATCCTGGGCATCGGCGAACGAACCCTTTATAGGAAACTGGACCAGTACGGTCTGAAGTAGCCTCTAATCCTTCCGTAACCTTCCCTTTATCCCACGCATACTATATATAGACATTATGAGGGCTAGATAGTACAATATATAGTGGAAGGGGTATTGAAGGGTAAGTTATGAACACCCTCACCTCATAAACATGAAGGGAAGACACAAGACAGAACACATAACGCCTACCTCTTTACTGGTGTTGAAGAAGAGGTATCTCAAGAAGGACACGGCTGGCAATCCCGTAGAGACCCCTGAGGAGATGTTCAGGCGGGTTGCTCATAACGTTGCCCAGGCCGAGCTCCTCTATGGAGGCGACCCCAGGGAGGCAGAGGAGGCCTTTTATGAGGCGATGTCCAGCCTTGAATTCCTTCCCAACTCCCCTACCTTGATGAATGCAGGTAGGGAACTCCAGCAGCTAGCAGCCTGTTTTGTGCTACCTGTAGAGGACTCCGTTGCGGGAATCTTTGAGAGTGTAAAACAGGCAGCCATTATCCATCAGAGCGGAGGAGGGACGGGCTTTGCCTTTTCCAGGTTGAGGCCGAAGAACGACATCGTCAGCACTTCTGGAGGTCCTGCCAGTGGACCCGTCTCCTTTATAAGAATATTTAACGAGTCCACAGAGGTCATTAACCAGGGAGGGTTCCGCCGGGGTGCCAATATGGCCGTGCTTCACGTCCAGCACCCTGACATCCTGGAGTTTATACACTCAAAGAGTCACCAGGGTGTACTCACCAACTTTAACATCTCAGTAGGGGTAACCGATGCCTTCATGAAGGCCGTGGAAGAGGACGGGGAGTATGAGCTTATCAATCCCCGCACAGGCAAGGCCGTTAAGAGGCTCAAGGCCAGGGAGGTCTTTAGCCAGATAGTAGAAGAGGCCTGGAAGACAGGAGAGCCTGGGATGCTCTTCCTAGACACCATAAATGCCACAAATCCCACCCCAGCCCTGGGTGTGATAGAGAGCACCAACCCCTGTGGAGAACAGCCCCTCTTGCCTTACGAATCCTGTGTGCTGGGTTCTGTAAGTCTCTCCAGGATGCTCCTTGAGGACGGTAGCCCCAGGGTAGACTGGAAGAGACTTGGGGAGGTTATAAGGCTTGGGGTACACTTCCTGGACAATGTCGTTGATATGAACAAATACCCCCTGCCTCAGATAGAGGAGATTACCAAAGGTAACAGGAAGATAGGCCTGGGGATAATGGGCTTTGCTGATATGCTAATAAAATTGGCTATCCCTTACAGTTCTCAGGAGGCCCTGAAGATGGCCGAGGGTCTCATGGCCTTCTTCTCCAGGGAGGCAAACAATGCCTCTATAGAACTGGCAAAGAAGAGGGGGGTATTCCCCAACTTCTCCAGGAGTACGTATAGCCCTGGGGGGCCTAGATATAGAAATGCCTCTCGCACGACCATTGCCCCTACAGGGACTATCAGCATTATAGCGGGCTGCTCCAGCGGTATAGAACCCCTCTTTGCCTTCTCTTACACCCGCAATATCCTGGATGAAACCAGGATTCCAGAGGTTTACACCCTCTTTGTGGAGACGGCCAAGAGGGAGGGATTCTACAGCGAGGAGTTAATGGAACGGGTCTCCAGAGAAGGCTCCATCCAGGCCGTACCCGGCATCCCTGAGAGGGTAAAGAAGGTATTCGTTACGGCCAGGGATATCCCTGCAGAGTGGCATGTGAGGATGCAGGCAGCCTTTCAAAAGTACACAGACAATGCCGTGTCAAAGAC
>JAUQZZ010000034.1 GCA_030586765.1 Candidatus Brocadiales bacterium
AGGTAGAGATTATGGAGCTAAGGTCCCGTCAGGGGCAGGGGCCTAAGGCAGGGCCCCTTTAGAAGTATTAAGTTTTGTGTAGCGCGGTAGCTCGCTGCCACGTTTAAACGTTGGAGCAAGCTCCAACGCTACATCAAGATTAGCAATTGTAGGGACAGGGCTAAAGCCCTGTCCCAGTTAAATAGGAAGAGGTTATTTGGTTTGGTTGTGTTTGGGACAGCATATATATGCAACACAGCTCTAGCTTACACTTATATGCCCTGCCTCTATTTTCGGAGCGGGAGATTATCCCTTTGTATCCAGGACACCCCTCGTGAGGTGGCTTCAAAGACTTTCTTTTGTTGAAAATAATCTCTTATGGTTTGTGTTGGGTTTTACTGTCATAGGTTTATCCCTGCCTCAAATTGGGCCCGCATTAAGGCCTTCCATTTTGCCGGTTCTTGGCTGTCTGGTGCTTTCTGTCAGCCTCACCGTTGATTTTAGAGAGATTAAGGCCGCTATTAAAGAGCCCGTCCTCATACCCCTCGCCCTATTTCTCATGTTTGTTCCCATGCCTCTTATGGGATGGGGTCTGGGGCATGCTTATAATGACAGGAATCTAACGCTGGGGCAGGTCTTAATAGGGTCTGTGCCGGTAGACATCACGGCGCCTCTCCTTGTATATCTGGCAGGCGGCAGGACTGCCCTGGCCCTGACGGTTACAATTATTGCTATAGGGTTAACCCCTGTTATTACACCGACACTTCTGCTGTGGTTGGGTGGAGTTAAAGGGGTAGTTTCTATACCTTACTTGATGTTGGAATTGTTCTTAATCGTAGTACTGCCTGCCGCTGTAGGAGTGTCGCTGAGGACGCTGTTTTCAAGACAACTGGAGAGATTCCAGCCCCTCTGCACAATGATGGCCTCACTCCTTTACATAGAACTCATCCTTGCTGTTGTATCGGGAAGCGCCTTGCAGATAAGGGCCTTTAATACCTACGCTTTGGCGGTGATTGGATTCCAGGTGGGCCATAATTTTTCGGGTTATCTCCTGGGCTTTATTGCCAGGTCTGTTACTAATGATATAGGCAGGATTGCACCAGTCATGTTTCTGGTGTCTATGAAGGAATTTGGTATTGTGCCTGCTGTAGTCTTTTCTACGGGATTACCTGAAACCGCAGTAGTGCCTTCTGTATTTTTTGCTATTGTGCAGATGATAAGTGCACCCATTGCCGCAAAGATTATAAAGAGGTATTTTGCAGAGAGAAAATAGTAATGCCCCTATATAGTCTTGCCCTGCCCAGTCCTTCCAAAGTCACTTCTAGGGATTACTATGTAGCCGCTCTCCATGTCACCCACCACTTCGCTCCTTTCCTCTCCCCAGTACCAGTGGTAAAGACCTATATAGGCACATATAAGCGAATCCAGGGCATCCTCATAACACTTTAACTCCCTTCCCTTGAGGAGGTCTGTATTTCTATTTAGAAGCCTTGATAATAGAGGGCTAGGCCTTAGCCTGGGTTCGAGCCTTAATAGATGTGCACGGATGTTATCCTGGAGCACTACCAGGCCCCTGCGTCGGGTTTCTACGCCCCCCTTCTTGTAAAGGATTCTCTTACTCAGGCCGAAGAGGATTACCTGGGCAGGGTGGGGATATACCTCAAAGACGGTCTTCATGCCCTTTCGCCTGGGGAGGCGGTCTATAAAGGGTTGGTGTAGAAAACCATGCCTTGAGAGTCCTTTCATTAATCTCTCACCCCTTACGCCCTGGGGAAATTTTTCTAGGTTGCAGGGATGGGCCCCAGCGCCGTATCTGCCAAAGCGACGGGTTATTTCCCTATCCACGGGTCTTGCCCCCTCCTTATTTCTTACTATAAGGGGCGCATCTATTGCTACGCAGGCCCCGCCCTGCCCATCCGTCGCTCCTTTGGAGCTAAGGAGGGCCTGGCTCATGGAAAGGATGTATTCTATAATCTCTGCGTCCCCTTGCAGCCTCTCCTGGTAGTGGACTAATACAGCCGAGTCTTTCCTTGAAAGCTCAAGCACAGAGGCGGCAGTATTATTTCTATCAGACCAGGCCAGGTCTAGTCCTATAAATCTCATAGTAATTTCTCAAATTATAAGACCCTCAGGAGGTCTGGTCAACGAAAGTATCAAACTTCGGACATTATAGAAGAACTTTTTAATGTCATTCTGAGCGCAGCGAAGAATCTCGCCAAGATAGCATTGGGAAGTAAAGAACTCTAGACCCTTCGCTGAGGTTCAGGGTGACAAGGAACCCAGGGGAGAGTATTTGACAGCATGGGTTTGGTATGCTATATATAAAAAGATTTATTTCATAGATTAGAGGGGACTAACGTGAGATATAGGCTATTTCTCTGTGCCGTTTTCCTGTTTATAGTTCTGTTATCCTCAGGGGGTTCGTCTCTTTGGGCCCAGGGTGGGCTCCCCGATGGTTTCCTGGGACTGGGCAAGGCAGAGGTGCATAATAAACTGGGCGAGCCCAGGTACTACTATATGGAGGAGATACCTTATAGAAGGTATTGGATGTTTCCCGTTGAAGATGTAGATAAGATGAAGGAGAGAATCTGGTCACAGCCCACATTACCTAAGGACGAGGTCTTCCCTGTAGAGAGGGATGGGAAGAAGCTCTTGTACAGGATTCAATATGCCTGGGATAAGAGGTCAGAAGTCCCCCAGGAGAAGGCAAGAAAATACTGGGTCTATCTAAAGGAAAGTCCTGTAGAGTTAAAGGACCTGGTTGCCATAGTTCCAGAATTCTCTCCAGCCCATAGGCCAGATGTCTTGACCTTCCAGCACAGACAGGTCAGCACCAATAGGGTGGTAGTAACCTTCCTGCTTCCTGAGGTCTCTGAGCTAGCGGGCGTCATTAATAGTAATTTTCAGGAGCCTGTAAAAGGCAATAGTTCCCTCTCTTATCAGGTCATCCTCTGTAATGGCGAGGAAGAGATATCCCTGAAGAGCAAGGTTTGTGAGGTTATAGTAGAAGTGGGGAGCCAGGAAATGATAGCCAGGCTAAAAAAGCCCCTGGGATTCAAGGACGTTATTAACCCCTTTTCTTCGTAGGGTTAGAAAGGACCCAAGGTCCCTTGGGAAAAAGAGAATCTAAGAAGAAATCCTATGCGGTAATCTGTGGCATAGGGCTAGATAATAAAGACGGGCATAAGAGGATTACCAAGGGTGATAACTTCTACATCTTTGGTGGTTCCAAGAAGACCCACGAAAAGATGGTAG
This sequence comes from Candidatus Brocadiales bacterium, assembly GCA_030586765.1. Classification (GTDB taxonomy): domain Bacteria; phylum Planctomycetota; class Brocadiia; order Brocadiales; family Bathyanammoxibiaceae; genus JAUQZZ01. The sequence continues at coordinate 3,235 of JAUQZZ010000034.1, forward strand.
AAAAGGTTATAGAGTTTAACGAGGTAGTGAAGAAATCTGGTAAGAGACTAGAAGACCTCTCCAAGAAGGAGTACACCGACATCGTGAAAGAGGTAGGGGGCAATAAGCTAAACTGGTTCTATATGCCTCAGGTGGACTAGAGTTACTCCTCAAGGGCCTCACTTCCCGACGACTGCCGCACTAGCATATTCTTCCCCTTTCTAGGTTATTGACAACCCTTGCTAAAAGATTATAGTAAACAGGATTATCTTACTAAACCTTTGTAAGTGGTAATTCAGGATGTCCTACAGAAAGATGCTTCAGGAATGTGCCAGGCTCTTTGCCTTCACCGGGCCCTACTGGAAGATGGGCCTATTGGCCCTGGCCTTCATGCTCCTTCATACCCTGGCCACAGGGGCCCAGCTTGCCCTGATAAAACCTGTCCTGGATAGGCTTTCAGAAAAGAAGGCCCAGGTAGCTCTAACTACCCATCCTAAGCAAGGCATCACCCCTGTCCAGAATCCTCTTGAGGGGTTTACAACCGGGGCTGAGAGTGAACTCTTAAACAAGCAAGTCCTTGACACCTCAGATGAGAACCCCCTTGAGGAGTTGCAGGAGGAGATAAAGAATAGCCTTCCTGGAGGCTCTAAGCTACAAGAACTCAGGGCCTGGATTATAGGGCTTACTGGTTCCTACAGAGGGATAGGTCTCCTGGCCATAGCCATTGCCCCTGTAATTTTCGTGTCCAATTATTTCCAGAATTACCTGAAGCACTTCATAATATGGAAGGTGTATGTGGACATAAGCAATCGCCTATGTCAGAGCCTTTTACCGCAATCCTTGAGCTTCTTTGATGACAGAAAGAGTGGAGAGCTCATGTCCAGGGTGGTAAATGACTTAATGGTCACCCAGGTGGGCCTGCTGGTGCTCTTTGGTGATGTGGTGCTTCAGCCCCTGAGGTTCCTCTTAGGGCTAGCCCTGGCCATGTATTTTAGCATGAAGTTGTTTCTATTGACCCTGCTGGCCCTGCCCTTCTTCCTCTTCCCTATAGTCTTCTTTGGTAAGAAGATAAGGAGGCATGGGGAGGCTACCCTGGAGCGCATGGCCCGCATCACAGAGGCCCTCAGGGAGATGCTTTCTGGCATCCGCACGGTCAAGGCCTACAAGATGGAGGACGAGGAGAGCAAGGAGTTCCAAGAGATTAACAAGGAGTTCTTTAGAAAGAGGATGAAGGTGACCAAGGCCGTTATCCTCAGCGAGAGTACTAACGAGGGTCTTTATGCCGTGGGCCTGGGCCTCATGGTAATAATCGGTGGTTACGTGATAAGCACGGGTGATGTGGGTTTGGGGGAGCTAGGGGGATTTATAGCCGCCACCACCTTGACCTTTAGGTCCACGAAGCTCCTTTCCCGCAGTTATTCTAAGCTCCAGGAGTGCCTGGCCGGGGCCGGGCGCATCTTTGAGATATTGGACCAGGAGCCCCAGGTTAAAGACCATCCCCAGGCCGTGGAGCTGAAAGGCATGGAGAGGGATATCACTTTTAAGCAGGTCAGCTCCGCTTACAATAGTATAGAAGTGTTGAGGGACATAGACCTTACGGTAAAGAAGGGCCAGGTTGTAGCTATCGCAGGGGAGAGTGGTTCAGGCAAGAGCACCTTGATAAACCTTATCCCGCGTTTTTACGAACCCACTCAGGGCACCATAGAGATAGACGGACAGGACATCAGATATGTCAAAAAGGATTCCCTTCTAGACCAGATTGCTATAGTTACCCAGCAGACCTTCCTCTTTAACCGAAGTATTGCAGAAAACATCCGCTACGGAAAGAGGAATGCCAGCCTTAAGGAAATAGAGGAGGCGGCCAGGGCCGCCTATATCCACGATTTTGTCACAGAACTGCCTAAGGGTTACGATACAGAGGTGGGGGAGCTGGGCGTGAGACTCTCAGGTGGCCAGCGCCAGCGCATAGCCATCGCCAGGGCCTTCCTGAAGAATACACCTATCCTTATCCTTGATGAGGCCACCAGTGCCCTGGACTCTGAATCGGAGAAGGGCGTGCAGGAGGCCCTCTTTAACCTCATGAAGGGAAAGACCACCTTCATCGTTGCCCACCGCCTAGCTACAGTAAGAAATTGCGATAAAATAATAGTACTAAAAGACGGCCGAATAGTAGAAACAGGCACCCACGAAGAGCTGGTAGAGAAAGGCGGCGAATACCTGCGCCTCTACCAGGCACAGATAGAAGGAGAGCCTGCATAGTTGTAATCCTTAGATGACCGATACAGATTCCTCCCCCTTGATGGGGGAGGGCAGGGTGAGGGTGAATGCCACCCTCCCCCTTCCCCCTCCCATCCAGGGAGGGGGAAGGTTAAAGGGATAGAGGAATACCTGCGCCTCTACCAGATGCAGATGGTGGATAGTGGCAGGTAGTCGTAGGGCAGGTCTTTAGGTCTGGCCTCACGGACTTTCACACAGCATCTTATAACATGGCAGTTAAGCCTAAGAACTCTATCATCGCCCGGGGCATAAGGGTACATAACCTCAAGAATATAGATGTAGAGATACCACTAAAAAAACTGGTGGTGGTCTCTGGGGTTTCAGGCTCTGGAAAGTCCAGCCTGGTCTTTGACACCCTCTTTGCCGAGGGGCAGAGGCGCTATGTGGAGACCTTTTCCACCTATGCAAGGCAGTTCCTTGAGAGGATGGATAAGCCTGATGTAGACCACATAGAAGGCCTCCCCCCAGCTATAGCCATTCAGCAGAAGAATCCCGTTAAGAGCCGCAGGAGCACGGTGGGCACGGCCACGGAGATAAATGACTACCTCAGGCTCCTCTTTGCCAGAATCGGCAGGACCTACTGCCAGGGCTGCGGCCGCCTGGTGGAAAGCGACTCTGTTACACAGATTATTGGTAAGGTCTTGACTCTGCCACAAGGCGCAAGGTTTTTTGTTATCTTCCCCATACAGATTAGCCCCAAGCTTTCCAGCCAGAAACACATAGCCATGCTCAAAGAGCAGGGTCTGGTGAGGTTATGGGTGAGCCAGCCCTTCCGTCGCTCCAATGGAGCTATGGAGGGCCAGCCTGCTCCCTTTGGAGGAAAGGTGGGCGACCATCCCGCCTTGGGCGGGGGGCTGGCAGGCCGCCTGGTAGACCTGACGGAAGAACCTCAGTTTGACCTCCACTCGGCAGGGGCCGTCTATGGAGTGGTGGACAGGCTGGTAGTAGCACCTGCTATAAAGGAGCGCCTGGCCGATGCCCTGGAGACGGCCTTCCGACTGGGCGCTGGCCACCTGGGTATCCTCCTGGTAGATGAAGGCAAGGAGTTAAAGTTCAGCAACCGATTCTACTGTGACTACTGCGACCTGGAATATCCTGAACCAACCCCAAACCTCTTCTCCTTTAACAGCCCCATTGGTGCCTGCCCAAAGTGTCAGGGCTTCGGCAACACCATAGAGATAGATATGGACCTTGTGGTGCCGGATAAGGACAAGACCCTGATGGGTGGTGCCATACAGCCCTGGACCACCCCTGCCTACTGCCACCTCCAGGAAGAGTTAGAGGATGCCGCCCACAAATACAATATACCTATGGATGTACCCTTTAACAAACTCACCAAAGAACAGGTTAGGCTTATCATGGAGGGTACACCCAATTTCTGCGGAATTAGTGAGTTCTTTGGATGGCTGGAGACAAAGAAATACAAGATGCACGTACGGGTATTTCTTAGTAAATACCGAGGCTACGCAACCTGTTCCCAGTGCAAAGGCTCCAGGCTCAACCCCAAGGCCCTGAATGTAAAGATAGCTGATACTAACATTGCCCGTATATCCGCTATGACCCTAGAGGAGGCCCACAGATTCTTTGAAGGTCTAAGGCTCACAGAGTATGAAGAAGAGGTAGCCAAACTTATCCTCCATGAGATAAGGAAGAGGCTAGACTACATGGTAAAGATAGGCCTTGGGTATCTCACCCTTGACCGCTTAACGAGAACCCTCTCAGGGGGAGAGGCCCAGAGGGTGAACCTTACTACCTCCCTAGGTTCCTCCCTGGTAAATGTCCTCTATATACTGGATGAGCCCAGTATAGGACTTCACGCCAGAGATACCGAGCGACTCATAGCTACCCTGAAGCGCCTGAGAGACCTGGGCAATACCCTGGTGGTGGTGGAGCATGACAGGGACATAATAAGCTCTGCAGACGAGCTCATAGACCTTGGCCCAGGGGCAGGGGAGAAGGGTGGTCAGGTGGTGTATCAGGGAAGTATAGATAGGCTCTCAAGGAGGAATGGTTCTATCACGGGGGCGTACCTCACAGGTAGTAAGTCCATCACCTTACCATCAGAGAGGAGGCGGCCAACGGGGAGGGCCATTGTCCTTAAGGGTGCATGTCAGAATAACTTGAAGAATATAGACGTGTCTTTTCCCTTAAATCTCTTCCTGTGCGTAACAGGGGTATCGGGTTCTGGGAAGAGTACCCTTGTCCAGGACACCCTTTATGCCGCCCTGAAGAAGCGTATGGGGGGCTACCGTGGGCCTGTGGGTGCCCATCAGGGGATAACAGGGTTTAGCTACATCGGTGGCGTGACCCTGGTGGACCAGTCCCCTATCGGCCGTACGCCCAGGTCTAACCCTATTACTTATGTAAAGGCCTTTGATGAGATAAGGAGGCTCTTTGCCTCAACCCGTGAGGCCAGGATAAGGAATCTGACCCCCAGTGCCTTTTCCTTTAATGTTGCTGGGGGTAGGTGCGACTACTGCCAGGGGGAGGGCTACCGCAAGGTAGAGATGCAGTTCCTTGCCGATGTTTATGTTACCTGTGAGAAGTGTCACGGCAAGCGCTTCCGCAGGGATGTCCTGGACATAAGATACAGGCATAAGAATATCCACGAGGTATTAGAGATGACTGTGGGAGAGGCCATGGATTTCTTCCATGATTCCCCTGCCCTGACCAAGGCCCTTCGCTGCCTAAAAGATACGGGCCTGGGGTACCTGCGCCTGGGTCAGCCAGCGACAACCCTCTCAGGCGGTGAGGCCCAGAGGCTTAAACTGGCCAGCTATATGACCCAGAGAGAACAAGAAGGGCTGCTATTTCTCTTCGATGAGCCTACCACTGGCCTGCACTTCGACGACATAAAAAAGCTCCTTGACTGCTTCCAGAGGCTTATCCTTGAAGGGCACTCGATAATCGTTATAGAACATAACCTGGAGGTTATAAAATGTGCAGACTACATAATAGACCTGGGACCAGAAGGCGGTGAAAAGGGAGGCTATGTAGTGGGTACAGGCAAACCTGAGGAGATGGCTCGATTGAAGGATTCCTATACAGGCCAGTACCTGCGCAGGTATCTAAAGTAAAGGCCTACCAGCTCCTTAGAAGTAAGTTTGAGATCTCTGAAAAGTAGCAACCCAAATTCCCTCCCCCTTGATGGGGGAGGGTAGGGTGAGGGTGAAAACCACCCTCCCCTTTCCCCTCCCATCAAGGGAGGGGGAAGATATATTAACTACTGAGGGAAGGAAGTGTATCCATCGTTCTATACACTCTACAGATAAGTTTTATTTCTATTGCATTTAGTATGGCAGATAATATAATCTTCTGTTGTGTTATTAATAGGTGTAACGTAACATATTATGGTTATTCAAATTACAGAGAAACTCAGGCACCTTAGGGCAGAGAAGGGTTGGAACAGGTCAGAGGTCGCTCGCCAAGCAGATCTACCTATTTCTACCTATCAGGCCTATGAAAAACTCAACAGGAAGCCCAAGGGAGAGGCTGCCATAAAGATAGCCAGGGCCTTTGGTGTGACCCTGGATTACCTCCTGGACGATGAAAGGGGTTACCCCCCTGGGCCACTGGACCGCGTCTCTTACGCCAGGGCTAGAAAGGTGCTACCCAATGCCCAGGCCCTTGACCTCTCAACCCTTCCTGAGAACTTTAAAAATTACTTCCAGTCAAATCCTGATAAACTCAGGGGGCTTACACAGAGAGACATAGATGAGCTGGCCTCTATAAGAGGGTATGGAGGTGAACCCAGAGACCCAGAGTATTGGGTCAACAAGCACCTTGAAGAAAACCTTGCCCTGGAGAAGTGCAAACAGGTGTTACTGGGTTCTAACCGCCAGGTCCTTATATCCCTCCTGGATGCCTTCTCTAAGGAATCCCAATAACAATCGTGCTGGAACTGACAGAACCACAAGAAATAATAAAACTTGTGGAAAGGGAAGTAAAGCAACTCCTCCAGAAATGCCACATTGATGAACCTCCAGTAGATGCATACGTCTTAGCAGAGTCCCTGGGGCTTGGTGTGCAGATAGATGCTACCCTAAAGACCAGGGGCTACAGCCGAAGGCGGTGGGACACAGGCACCATCGTGGTAGGTAGCAAAAATCCCAGTAAATCTGAGAGGAAACAATTTACTATTGCCCATGAGATTGGAGAAGTCTTGCTGGCGGGAAAGGTGGGGCAAAGACGTCTTGAGGAGGCCTGTAACCTCATGGCCGTTGCCCTTTTGTTACCCAGGGAGTGGTTTGGTAAGGACGCCCAGGCACTAGGCTTCCACCTCCTTCGCCTCAAGGAGCGATATTCTACGGTAAGCCATGAGGTCATAGCCTACAGGATGCTGGATTTTAAGCTCCTTATAATAACCATCTTTGATAACGGCAGACTTTACAGGAGGAAGAGTTCTTACCCAGGGCCCATAAAGAAGGCCTATCCCCTTGAGCTCAAGTGTCATGAGGAGGTAGGCCAAAAGGGGGAAGAAAGATTGCTAGAGGATGAGGAGGTTGTAGTGGCAGGCTGGCCTGTTTTTAGGGAGGATTGGAAGAGGGTGATATTGAGGACAGAGTTAAGAGATATTGCCTCATAGCAGGCGAGACCAGACTAGCACCACATAAGTTATTACTTCTCACCCATAATATTTATCAAATAGCGTCGGTTGCGGCCCCTGTTATCGAAGTCTATGAGCACTATCTGTTGCCATTTTCCCAGTTGTAGCTCGCCTTTTAAAAAAGGGATAGTAAGGGAAGGACCTATAAAGGCAGCCCTCACATGGGAATAACCGTTCCCATCCTGCCAGCGCTCGTTGTGACTATAGGTTATACCCTGGGGGATGAGCCTCTCCAGGGCACCCGAGAGGTCTTGGACAACACCTTCCTCAAATTCTATAGTGGTTACTGCTGCAGTAGAACCCGGGATAAAGACCGTAACAATCCCCGAGTTAAGACCCGAATCCTTCACCGCCCCCGCCACCTCAGGGGTGATGTTATGACAGTCTGTGTTTCCCTTCGTTTTTATCTCTTTTGAAATACTTATGATAGACATGTTCACCTATAGAAAAAATTCGACATTAATGTAATATTTTAAAATAACATCCTTAAAGTAATTTTGCAAGGGCATTGTGTGGTTGCCAGATACAGAAATAAGGGAAATCCCTTGACCACAGGATTGGAGTTTGTTATTATCCTCCCACTTGGGTTCACCGATAATTAGTCCCAGAATTAGTTTTGTCTCAGGAGGAGGAAAGAAATCCGGATGCTAAGCCTCGGTATAGACATCGGTTCTCTTTCTACGGATGCAGTCTTGATGAACGAGGGGAAAGAGATTGTGGCCTCTGAGGTGATTGCCACAGGTGCCAGCAGTAAGAAGGCCGCAGATAAGATATGGGAGAAGATACTAGAGGGCAACAAGCTCTCAGAGAAGGATATTGATTATGTGGTGGCCACTGGTTACGGCAGGATTCGTGTGCCCTTTGCCCAGGAAGTGGTCACGGAGATAACCTGCCATGCCAAGGGGGCAAACTTTTATTTCCCCAAGGCCAGGACTGTAATTGACATAGGTGGACAGGACAGCAAGGTCATAAAGATAGACCCCAGCGGCAATGTCATAGATTTTGTGATGAATGACAAGTGCGCTGCGGGTACAGGCAGGTTCCTGGAGGTTATGGCCAGGACCCTGGAGATAGAGCTAGAGGAGATGGGCCACCTGTCCCTCCAGGGAAGTGGACAGCTCTCTATAAGCAGCCTGTGCACGGTCTTTGCCGAGTCAGAGGTAGTTTCCCTTGTGGGTGCTGACCATAAGAGGGAAGACATATGCAAGGCCCTACACATGGCTATAGCCAAGAGGATATCCGCCCAGGCCAGGCGGGTGGGGATAGAGGAGCAGGTGGTGATGAGCGGTGGCGTGGCAAAGAATATAGGGATGGTGAAGGAGATGGAGAGGCTACTGGGTACGAGGCTTAAGATAGCCCCTGAACCCCAGATAGTCGGAGCTGTGGGTGCGGCCCTTATTGGACTGGAGGCTGCGAGGAGGGGGGGCAAGACCCCTCAGCCACAGGTAGAAGTTCAGACAATAGGGCGAGCATCTCACCCGCCATCAGGGTCGCATGCTCAAGCTACCCAGCAACCCCTGAACCTTATTGATACAGGCCAGGCCCCTAGAGCGGAGGTCTCCCTGGAGGATGATAGCCTCCCAAAGATAGGCTACCTGTGTACCTATACCCCTATTGAGGTCATCCGAGCCGCAGGCTTTCATCCCATCAGGATAAAAGGCACTGAGAAGGCAGAAGGTGGTGCCGAGGAACATCTCTGCACCAATCTCTGCCCTTACATAAAGGCGGTAATGGAAGAAAAGCTCTCAGGGGCCTTGGAGGGCCTGGAGGGTATGGTCTTCGTAAACTCCTGCGACGGTATGCGGAGGCTCTACGATGCCTGGAAGGGCCTCGATGGTGATACGAAATTTAACTTTATGCTGGACCTCCCCAAGACCAACGACGAGGCGGCCGTGCGCTACTACGCCACCTTGATAAGGAATTTTAAGGAAAGACTGGAGAGGTCTTTTCACCGAACCATAAGCCTTGAAGATATTAACAAGAGTATCGCCCGCTATAATAAGGTAAGGGAGAAGGTAAAGCTCTTCCTCCAGAGGCAGTGGAGCGGCCACCTCAGCCATTCTGGCTACCAGATATTTTCCCTCCTCAAGCGTGGTGTAAATGCGGTTCCTGAAAAGTTTCATGACTACCTCACCCTCCTGATGAAAGAAAAAGGCCCTGTGGTGGATACCCGGGAGGTGCCCAGGCTCCTTATATGGGGAGGTATCTTAGAGAACGAAGACGTTCTAAAGATAATTGAGGATGCAGGGGCAAAGGTGGTGGCCGATGACCTCTGCAGTGGCACCCGCTTTTACGATGCCATGGTGGAGCTCACCGATGACCCTTTCTCTTCCCTGGCTGAAGGATATCTTAAGAGGTCTCCTTGCTCCAGAATGATAAACGTCTTTGAAAGGATTCATAATATCCTCTCCATTATTGAGAAGAACTCCATTCACGGGGCCATCTATCACACCCTGAAGTTCTGCGACCACTCCCTCTATGATTTCCCCTTGATAAAGAAGGAATTTGAGAAGCGGAAGGTTCCCCTCCTGCACCTCACTTGCGATTACACCCCCAGTAGCCATGGCCAGATTAGAACCCGCGTAGAGGCCTTCCTGGAACAACTGCAGAATACCAAGAACTAGTAATGTAAAAATTTAAGGGAAGGGTGTATCCTATTCTGGCGGAAATTTATCTCTTAAATCCGGAAGGAGGAGATATCATGAAAAATTCCATCGTTATCTTGTTGGCTATAGTCGCAGTCTTGCTGGCATTAAATTTATTCAGTGGATATGCACCCTTGTCCATTGCTGAAACAGATTCCCAGGTTGGCAGGTATCAGATTTCTGCTTGGGCAGTCGCTCATCCTTATACGGGATTCTCTACAACCGAATATGGATATTTCATCATTGATACAACAGATGGTAGAATTGCACGCAAGGAGAGTTTTTCAGGTAAGTAAGAGTATTATGCAGAATACCAGAATTTCAGATTACAAATTGCAGATTAAAAGACTACATTTAGATTTAGCCTGATGGTTTGCCGTATTTGCTATACTGAGCGAGCAATTTAAGAAAGGCTTCACGGCTTTTATCCTGAGGTGTTTGAAACTTTTGTCCCTTCATTTTTACATCTTTTATATACTCTATTAGACCGCTGATTTGTCTAGAGGTATCTATACACAATTCATAATGTTTTTCAAAAGATTCCTTTGCAATATAGCCCACTTCCTGAGCAATGGCTAGTTGGGAACGTACCTCACCACAGGACCCTCTGGCTACGTATAGAAACTGTATAAGTTCTGCCTTAGTTCCCCTTTCGTAACCCTCAGCAATGTTACTGGATACGGAGACAGCCGCCCGCCGTATTTGGTCTACCAATCCGTAGTCTTTACTGAAAGGTTCTCGCTTGGTTAAAGAGTAAATAGCTATAGCCAGGTCCTTAGCTTTCTTCCATACTGGAAGCTCTTCAAACTGCTTAAAGGTAGCCATTTTTATCGAATTTGCAATTTGTAATCTGTAATTAACTATCTACCCATCTCTACTAAAAACAGGTCTGGGTCCTCCAGGTGCTCTTTAACGGTGTTGACAAATCTTGCCACCTCGGCCCCATCCACCACCCGATGGTCAAAGGTTAAGGACAGGGGCAGGATGTTTCTTATGACAACCTTACCCTCCCTCACTACAGGCCGTTCCTCAATCCTTCCCAGGCCGAGGATTGCGCTCTCAGGGTAATTTGTTATAGGTGCTAAGTAGGTCCCTCCAATGACACCTATGTTGGTTATGGTGAAACAACCACCTCTCAGGTCTGCCAGGTCTAGGGTCCTAGACTGTGCCTTTTTTGCCAGTTCTTCTATCTCCTTAGCAAGCTCCAGGACGGGTTTCTGGTCGGCGCCCTTTACCACAGGGACTATAAGTCCGTCAGGGGTGTCCACAGCCACCCCGATGTTGAAGTATTTTTTCAGTACTATCTCTTCCCCTTCAATAGATGCGTTGAGATAAGGATGCGCCTTGAGACCTTCAATTATCGCCTTAATTATAAAAGGGATATAGGTAAGTTTTACACCCCTTTTTTCTGCATAGCCCTTATGCTTCTCCCTTACCTCTACCAGGTGTGTTACATCAGCATCGTCATGATGAGTCACCAGCGCTGAATTGGACACAGCATCCCTCAACCTCTTTGCAATGCTCTTTCTCACGCCTTTTAGAGGGACCCTGGTAATGTAGCCGTACATGTCATACTTCTTGATTACCTTGACTTCTGGCTTTTTTTCTTCCTTTAAGGCCTCCGCAAATCTTTTTACGTCCTCCTCAGTAACCCTTCCATCCTTACCAGTGCCCTCCACCCTGGAGATGTCAACGTTAAGTTCCCTGGCCAGCTTCCTCACAGCAGGGGTTGCCAGCACCTTTTTGGCCTCCTCCTTTATAGCGGGTTTCTCTGCGGGCCTTGCTTCCTCAGGCGCCTCTTCCAGAAAACCTACAACGCTACCTGTGTACACCTCTTCTGCCTTTTCTACAGGCTTTCGTCTCTCCAGCCCTATTTTTGCAACCTCCCCCTTCTCTCCTATGGTGACCAGGGCCGCTCCTACCAGAACGGTCTCACCTTCCTTGTAATATATTTTTAGGATTATCCCCTTCCTTGGGGATGGAAGGGTTACAATGGCCTTATCTGTCTCTACCTCAACTAAATCCTGGTCTGCCTCTACCCTGTCGCCTTCCTTGACCTTCCATTCCACAA
>JAUQZZ010000003.1 GCA_030586765.1 Candidatus Brocadiales bacterium
ATTCAAGCCAGCCTGCGTTTTGCATGGATTTGTCATTGATTTTGAGAATTTTGTCCCCTGCCTTAAGCCTACTTTTCTGCGCTGGAGAGCCAGGAGACACTGCCTCAATAACAGGCCAGCCATCACTGTCCCACCAAATTTTTATTCCTGCAGGATCAAAGCCATAGGCTATCATTCCCAGGTCTTTGGATGGTTCTGCTCCAGGGCCAGCAGCAGCAAATAGACCAGCGGGTTGCTCACCGATTGTGACTGTTAGGCCTTTAGTGGTGCCCTTGCGCAGGACGTTTATGTTTACCACCTTCCCTACCTCGGTTTGGGCTATCATATTTCTCAGGTGATTTGCATCACTGACCTTCTTGCCCTCGTACTCCATGATTGCATCACCCCTTTGCATGCCTGCCCTTTCTGCAGGGCTGTCAGGAGTAACATCCCTCGCCAGCACGCCTTTTGTGCCAGGCAGGCCGAAGGATTTAGCCAGGTCTTCTGTTACGTCCTGGATGGCAACCCCTAGCCATCCCCTGGTAACCTTACCTTTTGCTATAAGGCTATTCATCACAGCTTTTGCCATGTTGACAGGGATGGCAAAGCCTATGCCCTGGTATCCACCTGTCCTGGTGAAGATGGCGGTATTGATACCAATGACCTCTCCCTTAAGGTTTACTAAGGGGCCACCGCTATTTCCCGGGTTGATAGCGGCATCTGTTTGGATGAAGTCCTCGTAGTCGGCAATACCCACGTTTGCCCTGCCTGTAGCACTTATAATCCCTGCTGTGACAGTCTGGGTTAGGCCGAAGGGATTGCCTATAGCTATGGCCCAATCTCCAATCTTGATTTCATCAGAATTCCCAAGCTTTGCTACGGGCAATTTTTCTGCCTCAATCTTTATCACCGCTACATCCGTGGGTGGGTCCGCCCCAATAACCGTTGCTTTAAATTCCTTTTTTTCTCCAAGGGTGACGGCAATCTCGTCAGCTCCCTCTACTACATGGTTATTAGTGAGGATGTAACCCCTTTCGTCCACTATTACCCCTGAACCAAAGCCCTGCTGCCTGAATTCTTTGGGCACCCGGCCGCGAAAGAAGCGGTCAAAAAACTCATCTCCAAAGGGAAATTCTCCGGAGGGAGGGTGGAACCTCTCAAACTCCTCGGTTTTTAAGACCTTTGTTGCCTTTACATGGACTACCGACGGTTTTACGTACTCAGATACCTCATTAAAGAGTTTCGCAAAGATCTGGGCGCTCTCCTGTAGTTTCTGTAACTCTGCAGAGGTGTCTGCTGCTGGAGAAGGCCTTGCTCCGCTCATGTACAAGCCAAAAGAGACAGCCACTAGAAGCGCCGTCCCTATTAGTAATTTCAACCCCTTTAAATCTCTGCCCATGGTTTTCTCCTCAAAGGTTTTTCAGATTGTCCTTAAAACATATCTTAGCAAATATTCTTTCTATTGTATAGGGTAAATCAAAGAGGGGTCTTTCTCCCCTCCAGTATCTCTTTGACCTTCATAAGCCTTGATATGTGGAAGCGCTCCATTTCGTCCAGTTTTGCCTTGATAAATTTTATGGATTCCTTTAGCTCAGGGATGAGGACATGTTCTAAGGCGTTTACCCTTCGGCGTGTCTCTTCTACCTCTTTGGCTAAAAGCCTCACTGCGTGCTCCAGTTCTGCTAGCTTAAGGACCCTGGGGAGATAGCCCCTTAGTCTTATAATAGCTGTGTCGAGCTCACCAGGGGTATCTAAGAGGCTGTAAGAGGGTTCTGGTAGGGGCGATGCCTCAAGGCTTGTTAATAGGACATTTAGTATCCTCCAGTGTCTGGGTTTGAGTTCCAGTATGCCTCTGGATTGCCCTATAGCAGTAGCTACTGCCCCTCTTGGTGAAGTCAAGCCAGCGAGGGCGAAGGGCCTGAGGAGCTCAGGGAGCTCTCTATCCAAAGATGTACGCAAATCTTTATATTCTGTAGAGATATGCAAGAATTCCTTGACAAGACCGTCTAGTTTATCCTTAAGCATCTTGTGTCCTCTTAGGGCCAGGGCATATCTCCTCCTGAGTCTGAGGAGTTCCATCCTGTTGGGATTGACCTTTAGTCTCACTCTTTTGTCTCCTTGTGATACTTTTCCAGGTATTCTGGCCTAATCCTCTTAAGTTCTCTCCTGGGTAAGCGCCCAAGGAGTTTCCAACCCAGGTTAAGGGTTTCCTCTATACCCCTATCTTCTTCCTCCCCCTGCTGTATGAACTCCTTATCGAGACGCTCAGAAAAATCCATGAAAAGTCGGTCTAAAGGGGTGAGGGACCCCTCTCCAAGGATGAGGGCCAGTTCCTTAGCCGCCTTACCCCTGGCGTAGGCCGCATAGAGTTGGTTGGAGATGTCGGCGTGGTCCTCCCTGGTCCTGTCTTTACCTATTCCCTTGTCTTTAAGACGAGAGAGGCAGGGGAGGATATCCACTGGGGGATAGACCCCTTGTAGGTGTAAGGTCCTACTGAGGATTATCTGCCCCTCAGTAATATATCCAGTGAGGTCTGGCACAGGGTGGGTCTTATCATCCTCTGGCATAGTGAGGATGGGTATCTGTGTAATAGAACCCTTTTTGCCCTTTATACGGCCTGCCCTCTCGTATATAGTGGCCAGGTCTGTGTAGAGGTAGCCAGGATAACCCCTCCTGCCGGGCACCTCCTTTCTGGCAGCCGAGACCTCCCTCAGGGCCTCACTGTAATTTGTCATGTCCGTGAGGATTACCAGTACATGCATATCCAGTTCATAAGCCAGGTACTCTGCAGTGGTCAGGGCCATCTTGGGAACAGCCAGGCGTTCTATAGGAGGGTCTTCTGCCAGGTTTATAAAGATTACAGACCTTTCCAGGGCACCGGTCCTGTTAAAGTCGGTGATAAAATAGTTGGCCTCCTCAAAGGTAATTCCCATGGCAGCGAAGACTACAGCGAAGGCCTCCTCAGAGCCTGGGACCTTGGCCTGTCTAGCAATCTGAGAGGCTAGTCTGGCGTGAGGCAGGCCAGAGCAGGAAAAGATGGGCAGTTTCTGCCCCCTTACCAGGGTATTCAGCCCATCTATGGAAGAGATCCCAGTCTGTATAAATTCCCTGGGATAATCCCTGGCGTAGGGATTTATAGGGTTACCATTTACGTTTAGTCTCTTTTCAGGAATTATGCGGGGACCTTCATCGATAGTGCGGCCAGCCCCGTCGAAGACCCTTCCCAGGATATCAGGAGAGACCCCAATCTCTAGTCCCTTACCCAAGAACTTTACCCTGACGTTATCCCTTCCTATTCCCAGGGTACCTTCAAAGACCTGTACTAAGGCCCTGTCGCCAGCAATTTCCAGCACCCGCCCTCTACGGGTCTGTCCATCAGAGAGTTTCACCTCGGCGAGTTCCCCATAGGTAACCTCTTCTACTTGCTCCACAAGCATGAGAGGGCCGAAGATATCCTTTACTGTTAGATATTCCTTAGAGGTCAACTTTGCTTCCCTCCCTCAGGGCCCCTATCTGCTGTTGGATACCCTGTTCTACCTGCCTGAATGCCTCTCTGTCTCCCTCAGGGACAAATCTCAGTCTGGAGATGTCGTCTTTCGCTGGGATTTCTATTATCTTAGATAGGTCTATACCCTTTTGAAGGGCCTCCTGTGCCTCGGAATAGAATCTTAGTATGGCATTTAACATATAATACTGGTTTTCCAGAGAAGTGTAGGTGTCCACCTCATGGTAGGCGTTCTGGTGGAGGAAGTCTTCCCTTATTATCTTTGCCACCTCCATAAGGAGTTTATCCTCTGGGGATAGGGCCTCTATACCTATGAGCCTCACCAGCTCCTCAAGTTCTGCCTCCTTTTGGAGTATCCTTAAGGTCTCCTTACGGTTTTCACCCCAGCCTGGAGCTATCTTCTCTCTAGCGAAGCCATCTACTATATTCTGGTAGAGGGAGTAGCTGGTAAGCCAGTTGATAGCAGGGAAGTGCCTTTGAGAGGCGAGCCTATCGTCCAGGGACCAAAAGACCTTTGCTACCCTGAGGGTGGCCTGGGTTACTGGTTCTGAGAGGTCTCCCCCTGGGGGAGAAACAGAGCCTATAACGCTGAGGTTTCCCTCTTGCAGCTCTGTTCCCAGGCAGATTACTGCACCGGCCCTTTCATAGAAACTAGCCAGTCTGCTGCCAAGATACGTGGGGAATCCTTCCTCCCCAGGCATCTCCTCCAATCTCCCTGAGATTTCTCTCATGGCCTCTGCCCATCTGGAAGTGGAATCTGCCATGAGGGCTACGCTGTAACCCATGTCTCTATAGTATTCGGCAATGGTTATACCTGTGAAAATAGAGGCCTCTCGAGCGGCCACAGGCATATTAGAGGTATTGGCCACTAGAACAGTGCGCTCCATAAGGGGCCTTCCTGTCCTGGGGTCCTTTAATTCAGGGAAGGATAATAGTACATCAGCCATCTCGTTTCCCCGCTCACCACAGCCAACGAAAAGGACGATGTCAGCATTGGACCACTTGGCCAGCTGGTGCTGTACAACGGTCTTTCCGCTGCCAAAGGGGCCGGGAACACAGGAGGTGCCCCCCTTTACCATGGGGAAGAGGGTATCTATCACCCTTTGTCCCGTTACAAGGGGTTCCTTGGGTTGAACCTTGCGTGTTACCCCCCTGGGTCTCCTGACAGGCCATTTTTGGAGCATCTTTATCCCTGCTATCCCCACGGTTGTTTCTACTTCTGCAATGGTATTTTCTATGGTGGCTTCCCTTTCTACTATGGTCTTGATTGTGCCTTCTACCCCGGGAGGGACCATCACCTTATGTTCCACCAGGGCCGATTCCTTGACTACGCCAAGGATGTCACCCCCTACCACTTTATCCCCTGCCTTTAGCCTGGGCAGGAAGTGCCAAAGTTTGGTCCTGGAAAGGGGGGGATACTCTGCACCTCTTGCAATATAAGGGCCTAGCTGGGAGTTTATAACATCTAAGGGTCTCTGGATGCCGTCGAAGATGGAACCAATGAGCCCTGGACCCAACTCCACACTAAGGGGCTCACCTGTGGGATAGACAGGCTGGCCTGGGCCAATACCCTCCGTCTCCTCATAGACCTGGATAGAATAGTTATCTGTCCTTATCTCAACGACCTCTCCCAGAAGCCTTTGCCTCCCCACCCTGACTATATCATAGATATTGGTTCCTGCCAGTCCCCTGGCCACCACTAAGGGTCCTGAAACTCTTACTATAATTCCTTCTGCCACCCTTGGCCTCCCTGGAGTATGTCTATCCCTACTGCCCTCTTTATCATACTGCTTGTCTCAAGGATGCTGGTACCGTAACTACCAAAATGAGAAGGTAGGACAAGGATAGGGACCCTGGCCTTGCTTCTGGAAGCAGCGATAATATCCAGAGAACCCCTTGCGATGTCTTCGCTAACTATTATCAGGAACACCTGGGGGACCTGAATGGTCTTGTTTAAGGCCCTTTCGAGTTCGCTACGAGACCCCGCAATTTCAAGCCCCAGGCCCAAGGCCCTGAAGGGCAGTATCTTATCTTCCTCTCCAATAACCACTGCATTATACATAGGTCTTCCTGAGCCTTTCTCTAAGAGCATCTTTGCCTAACTTATTTAATACACCTCCCAGGGTCAGCCTCAGGTTGAAGACCTCGGTGGTAAGCCCTGAGAGGTAGCCAAAGACCCTCTCAGGCCCAAAGGTCACGTAACGGGCCGGCTCTAACCTGTCCATTAAATAATCCTCTGTATGTCTTTCATACCGTGTAAAGAGGTCTTTCTTAGCACCCGCAAAGATGTTCTCTACTGTCTTTTCTGGTAAGGTCTCTAGTATTGGTCTTTTCCATTCCTCCAGGGGAAGAGGTGCAAGGCGCTCTAGAATCTCTTCCCTGGGGAGGAACCGCATTATATCTCTCTTGGCTAACTTCAGGGCCCTGCCTAGAATCAGGATACCTCTCAATCTCTGGTATTCTAGGAGGTAATCTTTTATGAGAAAAGAACTAATTTTCTCTGCTACCCAGGCAAGAGAAGAAAGATAAGCCCCGTCAAGGATTAGGTCCACCAGGCTAACATCTTCTGTCGCTTCTTTTATATACACTCTCAAGGTAGCTACCGCCTCCTTATAGACCTGAGGTAGGGATGTGTCTCTACCTAACCAGAGCTCTTCTAGGGTTTTCTCCCCCATGGGGCTTGGAAAGGGGGCTGGAGGGCTTATCCCAGCAATCTTTTTTTTAAGGAAGTTCTTGAGGTTTATGAGGTCGAATCTGAGCTGAAAGAGGTCGCAGACCTCAGGGGAGGGTGCCAGTTGTCTGAGCTCCCACAGATGATGGAAATAGTGGAGGTTTATTATATCCTCGAAAGGATAGAGGTCCTGGATGGTGTTAAAATGTTCCCTCAGGGGAGACTCCCTGAGACAAACTAGCAGGTCTTCTGGCTTCTCTGAGGCAAGGAGCCTGTGAAAAAAGTCTTTTCTGAGGAGGTTATTCTCAAGGACACTAACCTTTCCTGAGATGAAGCACCACTGCTCCGGGGCGCTCTTTTCCATATCTCGTTAGCCGAAGAGCTGCGCTGCTACAAATGGGGTGCACTCTTCGCGGAGATGGCTGAGGAGGGCGTCCAGGCTACGGTCTATCTCAAAATTCTTCGTTCTCAAGATAAACCCACCCTTTATATCCGCGGGAGAGTGGGATAGTAAGAGTAATTCTTTCTTCGCAGATTCATTTATTCTTCTCACAAGCCCTGGGCCTACCTTCCTCAGGTCTCTATCACACAGCTTCAATTCTGACTTCTCAGGGATTTCCGTCTTTTTCAGCCATCCTTCCAGGAGTGCCATGGAGTCTTGTTCAGGGAGGGAGAGGATATGTTCCAGGGCATCTTGAAAGACAGCATCAATTATCTTGTTCTTCAGCCGAAGTAACTCCATATTGTAGTGGGCCTGGAGACGGAAGAGGGACCTCTCTTTTTCTCTTTGGAGCTCCCCTTCCAGGGTCTCCAGTCTCTTCTGAACCTCTTTCTGTAGAGAAGCCCTTATCCTGGAGATTTTTAGTTCAAGGTCTTCCTGGGAGGCCTTGAGCAACCTCTCGGCCTCCCTGCGGGCATCTTCAAGGATATGGGTCTTTATCTTCTCTAAAGGCACGGCTTGTTCGTATCCTCACCAGCTAGGATATAGTGAGGCCCCCGGGTTTTGTAAGCCACATGACCATGAGGATGGCAGCAAGCAGGGCCACCACTGCATAGGTCTCTATTAGGGCTGGTATGAGGATGGCCCTTCCGCTTTCTTCTGGTCTCTTTGCCGTCAAGTTAATAGCTGCGGCTGCGGCCTCACCCTGGGATATAGCGCTCCTCCACAGGACTATACCCATGGAGAGGCCTGTAAAGAAAAGCCCCATTCCGTTTATAGGAGGCACATGGATGACTCCCTCTATCAGCCCGATCCTCATTGCTATAGTTACTGCACAGATGAAGCCATAGAACCCCTGGGTTCCAGGCATAGCCATAAGGATGAGGAGTCTTCCAAAGAGCTCTGGTTTCTCTGAGAGCACCCCTGCTGCCTGGGACGCTGCTATCCTTATGCCCCTGGCTGAGCCTATACCACCAAACATTACTGCAAGCAAGGCCCCTGTACCTGCCCAACCCAGGCCTGTTTGTATGAAGTGTACCCTTAGAAACTCTTCCATTGCTTTAGAACCCTTAAGGTCTGATTAACTGGACCCTCTGCGATTGGAAACCAAAAGGCTTAAAGCGTACTGCTCCAGCTTCGTAGAACCTACTAAAGAATTCCAAGAATATAAGCCTTGCCGGGTGTACAAAGGAGCCGATGATGCTTATGAAGAAATTCAATAAATGGCCAAATACCAGGACCAGGATGAAGAATATTATCCCTGCCGAGCCTACCAGGCTGGCTATAATGTTAAAGGACATGGCTATTATGGAGGTAGTAAGCCCCAGGGCCAGGAGCCTGGAATAGGATATTACATCGCTTATAAAGGAGGTGCACCCATAGGTGCCAAGGATACCATATATGCTTACTAACCCTGTTATGAGCTTTAATACCAGGCCCTCTTCCCTGCGACCCTGACTGAGGAAGAGCCCCACTGTCCCGAAGATGAGCAAGACCTTACCCACCTTTATCACTCCAGGGGGTAGAGGGATAAAGATGGAACTGACTACTAGAACCAGACCAGTTAGGAAGATGAGCCAGAGTCCTCCATCCAGTAGGGCGTCAAAGGGCCTCCCAAGTCTGAACTCTCTATACATTCTTAAGGCCAGGGCATAGAATTGGTTAAGTATACCAAGCCCTAATACAAAGGCTAGGGAGAGCATTATGTTGGAAAGGGGGTCTACGAGGCATGTAGCCTCCTTCAGGCGGAGGAGGAGATTTCCTTCCCCTAGATACTTAGGGTCGTAGAGGTCGCCTGCCCACCCCCCTGTCAGGGCACCGCATACGGCGGTGCTTACCCCAGCGTAGAGGAATAGTTTGAAGAAATTTCTGAGGTTTGGGTGCGTCCTGAATCGCCGCATCAACCCATAAGAAAGGCCCATGAGGCATAGCCCGTATATGGCGTCACTAAAACAGAGGCCAAAGAAGAACAAGAAGTTGAGGATGATATAGGGTGTTGGGTCAAAGGCAAAGTAATTCGGGAGGCCAAACATGTTTACCAGGAACTGGGCAGGACGGAAGAAGGGGCCAAGAGATAGGGATACAGGGACATTCTCCTCGGGGGTGGGGTCTTCATAAAGGCTTGTGGTCTGGAAAAACTCCCTCTGGAGTTCATTCTCTAATCTGGGTATGTCCTTTACCCTTATGTAGCCAGAGACCAGGGCAAGCCTCTTGGAGGAGGCAAAGTTGGCCTCCAGGCTAAGCCTGTTCCGCTCGCTCTCCCAGTACCCAAGGAGGATTTCCACTGTCTGGTAGTAGTTCGTCAGTTGCGACAGGGTCTGGCGCAGTGCCTCCTGAATCTCCAGTAAAGACCTTCTTTGGGACTCCAGGGCTGCCACCCTTTCTTCCGCACTTCCAGAGAGTTGGGGTATTGTAAGTTCCTTAAAATTGTAGGAGTTAAGAAGTGCCAGGACCTTTTCTTTATCCTTAGGCAGATAGCCCAGGATGGCCCTTTGCTGTCTTTTGTTGGGGGAGGGTATGACCTGCCATGCAAAGAGTTCGTGGGCCTTGGGGTCCAGGGAGAACCTGTCCCAGGCCTCTTGAGGGAAGAGCCCTAATTTTAAAAAGACCTTCTTCACGGCTCTCAGCTCATCAAAAGACCAGGGTAGACCTAATAGGTCTTGAAGGGATTCTAGCTCCTGTTCGATGTCCCGCAACCTGGCTTCGTTGGCCCTCTGCTCTGAGCTGAGGGTCTTACAGTTTTCGTAGAAAGGCTCTATTTCTAGGGAGGAAAGGGCCTTTTCTAGTCCCTCCTCTGTTATCTGAATGGGGACAGGGAAAAAGCCGTCTATAAAAGACCTATTTCTTTGAAGGAAAGGCTCCAGGGTGGAGGCAATAAATTCCAGTTTTTGAATCTTGTCCTCTGCCTCTTGTGCTGTTCCTCTGAACCTCCTCAGCAGCTTGGAAGCTGTAGGAAAATAGGAGAAGGTGTCCACTACATGGATAATACCCATCTGATAAAGCCTGTTTACGAGGGAAGCGCTGTCACGGACTGGCACTAGTAGGTTTATCCTCTTTACCTTCTCAATAGCCATCTCAGGACTCGTATATCTTTTTTACTATGAACTCCACAACTTCCTCTAGTTTTTTCCTATCCAGCTGTTTAGTGTGGGCCTGGGCCTTCTCAAACTCCTCTTTGCGTTTGTATTCCTCTTTCTGCCTCTGGGACTGGATATGTAGTTGTAAGTCCCTTGCCCTGAGCTCGAATTCCTTTTCCGATTCTCTTTTCAGGCGGGCGATCTCTTCCTCTGCCTGGGCCTCCAGCTCTTTTGCCTTCCTTTTGGCCTCTTCAATTATTCCATCGGCCTGTTTCTCTAGCTTTGATATCTCCTGGACAAGGTCTACCTCCACAATGGCCCTCCCAGCAGGTCTATTTCTTCAGGGGTTTTCCCAGCTCTTTTTCTATGGATTTAACCTTATCGCCGATATGGACGCGTATATCTTTTCGGTCATCTATGGTAATCATAGTAGTCACCCTGTCGTTGGTCTCAAGCATCTTGTCATGGCATTTCTTTATGAGCCCCATTACGGTGTTCCAGTCTCCCTCCACAGTGGTGCACATATCGTTTACTTGATAATTTGCCCCGCTTTCAACCAATGGTTTTAGTGCCTTTGCCAGTGCGCTGTGGAGATGGACACTCTTGCCTCCTATAGGAACCATTCTGAAATCGGCAATCATCTTAACCCCTCCTCAGATATTTGATTAACTATAGATTATCACCAGGTGGAATTATACATCATAACACCTTAAATGCAAACGTGTAGATTCAGAGAAAGATTAATGGGTCTGAGGCCCTAGCAGGTGGGTACTGCAGATATAGAGGGGGTAGGCCTGGGTAATAAAGATGCCCTTTCCACAAGCTGAGGGACCACCTCTTCCCACTCTACGGCCATTATATGGATGCCCGCTACGCCCTCGATCTTCCTGAGTTTTTCTATTATCTCCAGGCAGATATCTATTCCTTCTGTCTTGGATTTCTTTTTTTCCATGCGGGCAATAATCTCATCAGGGACCTCTAGTCCTGGGACATTATTCTTCATATATCTTGCCATTCCCAGGGATTTGAGAGGTGTTACTCCTGCCAAGATAAAGGCCTTCTTGTGGAGGCCCATTGCCCTCACAGCGGTCATCCATTGGGCAAATCTCTCCACATTATAGACTATCTGGGTCTGGATAAACTCGGCTCCCGCTTCTATCTTTTTGGCGAGGCGCCGGGCCCTGAAGGCAAAGGGGTCGGCGAAGGGGTTTTCTGCGGCCCCAAGGAAGAACCTGGGTTCCACCTCTATCTTTGTCCCTGACTGGAGCCGTTTTTCATCCCGCATGGCCTTGACTACGGAGAGGAGCTGGATGGAGTCCAGGTCGAATACAGGCTTAGCACCAGGGTGGTCACCAAACTTGGGGTGGTCGCCAGTGAGGCATAGGAGGTTTTTCATACCCAGGGCAGCGGCCCCGAGGAGGTCGCTCTGTAGGCCAATACGGTTGCGGTCCCGACAGGTCATCTGGATAACGGGTTCCAGGCCCATTTCCAGCAGTATAACCCCTGAAGCAATGCTGGACATCCGCACTACAGAGGTTTGGCAGTCTGTGATATTAAAGGCATCAGCATAACCCCTCAAAATATTTGCCTTCCTCTCTACAGTCTCACGGGCGGCTCCCCTGGGAGGGCCCAACTCGGCGGTAACTACAAATTTGCCTTCCTTGAGGAGCCTCTCCAGATTACTGCCGCTCTTAAGACGGGAAGTCTCTTGTACCTCTGCGGAGGGTTTTGCTGTCTTTTCTTCGTCCACGCGTTAAGATTCTTTTTTCTCTACCCTCAGGTGTTCCAGCACTAATCTGCCAGGGCGAACCGACCAGTCCTTGATAGGCATTATTCTGTCCAGGGCCCCTAGGTTACCCCTTTGTTCCATGCGCTCGTATATCAGTTGCCACACGCAAGGCGTTTCCGGGGATACCTCGCAGTGGCCCCCCAGAGAGCCGCCGCACGGGCCGTTAAGCAGGCTCTTTGCACAGCGGCTAACGGGGCAGAGGCCACCTGTCTCTCCGATAATACAGTTACCACAGCCTACGCAGCGTTCCCAATAAAGGCCTGGCTCAATCGTTGCCCCCATAAATACTGCATCTACTCCAGGAAACACCTCTAGCTCAGGGAATTTGTCTGCCAGGCACTGTACCCCTACTCCACAAGCCAGGGATATAATTGCCTCACAATCCTTGAACCTTCCTTCTAGGGAATTTATAAACTCTGGCTCGCACTGCCTCAGTATGGTTTCCTCTTCTATCGTCAGGGGTTGCGAACCCCTTGTAAGGGCCTCCTTCTTTGCCCAGAGGCGCAGGAGGGCAGCCAGCTCTTGTACCTGCTTCTGACCTCCTACAGGGCGAACCGTCACACACCCACCACAGCCTACTATAGCTACCTTTTTTCGATTCCCTACGTATCGCTTTATATCCTCAAAGGATTTTGGCCTTGCTACAATCATGGTCTTTCCTACCTTTTATTTAGTTATGTGAAGAAACAGCACCTAGTTTCTTGAGTTCTTCGAGCATTCCCCCAAGTTTCCGTAAGAATTGCTCCCTTGGGCTTGGGGAAAACCACTGGAGTCTCTGCCTTTCCATGCCCAGGGCTGCAATGTGTACTACCAGGTGGTCAAACCTTTTCTTGGCCCAGGAGTGTCCTTTCTGGAAGGGGCAATCCCCTGGGGAACAGGCCGCTACCACAACTCCATCCACCCCCATCTCAAAGGCCTTAAGGATAAGCAGCGGGTCTATCTTCCCTACGCAGGAGACTTCCACTGCCCTTACATTTTCTCCTGCCTCATCCAGTACCTGACTTAGACCGGCGCAGTGGGGGTCGTACTGGCAGAGAAATGTGATTATTCTGGGCCTGCCATCTTTAAGAGAGAAGGTCTGGAGGGCCCTTTCCAGGGCAATTCTACCCTGGTCTTCATACCTATCCTTGAGGGTAATGGCCCTGGCGGGACACTCAACTACGCATATTCCACAAGACTGGCAGTCAGGGCCTATCTTGGCCACCCTTTCTTCTTGAGATATTTCGGGCACATCGTAAGGGCATACCCTCACGCAGGTGAGGCAGGCCGCACAGAGCTCTGGGTCTACTACTGCACCCGCCCCGCAGTTCAAGCACCTCCGTGCCTCTGCCACGGCTAGTTGGTCACTATAGCCAAGCTCTACCTCTCCGAAGTCTCTCAGCCTGCTTTCCACAGGGAGAGTGGACATCCTCTCCCTGGGGGTCCTCTTGATGAGACTAAGCCTTTGGGGAGATAAGTCTTTTAGAGGCGAAGGTCTTTGGGGCATCACTGGTTTTTCTCCCCGGAGGTAGCTGTGTATAGCACGGGCTGCCCTCTTACCATGTGCTACGGCCTCGATAAGGGTCCCACCTACCAGGACAGCGTCACCCCCTGCAAAGACACCTGGTCTGCTTGTAGCCATGGTTTCTTCGTCTACGCCAATAAGGTCTTTAGGGGTTATGCGAATCCCTGCCTTACTAAAGGTATCAAGTTCGGGTGACTGCCCGATGGCCACTAGGACCTTATCTACTTCCAGGGTAAATTCCGAACCAGGGATGGGTATGGGCCTTCTCCTACCGCTAGAATCTGGGTCTCCCAGCCGCATCCTTATACATTTGAGGGTCTCCACCTTGTTTTTACCAAGGATTTCTACAGGGGCAGCTAAAAGGAAGAATTTTATACCCTCTTCCTCTGCCTCTCTACGGCCTTCTTCCTCGCAGGGCATCTCCTCAAGAGACCTTCGGTATACAAGGCTTGCCTCCCTGGCACCTATTCGTAGGGCAGTACGGGCGGCATCCAGGGCTGTGTCACCCCCACCGATTATGGCAACCTTGTGGCCTATCTTTACTCCTCCGCCAATGCTTATCTTACGGAAGAGTTCCAAGGCGGGTATTACCCCAGGAAGGTCCTCTCCAGGGATATTGAGCCTCGAGGGCCTGTGGGCCCCTATAGCTACAAAGACGGCCTTAAAACCTTCTTGGAAGAGAGAGTCTATAGGAAGGTCTTTACCAATCTTTACCCCTGTTCTTAGTTCTACACCCAGGGATAAGGTTTCGTTAATATCCTTGTCCAGAGATTGTCTAGGCAGGCGATAGCGTGGCACCCCCACAGAGAGCATCCCTCCTGGTTCCAGGAGTTCCTCGAAGATGACGCACTGGTATCCCATTAGGGCGAGGTCATTAGCGGCAGATAGCCCTGCGGGGCCAGCCCCTATTATGGCTATCTTCTCAGGATATTCTTGTGGAGGTTTTTCCTGGGGTAGGTCAAGGTCTTTATCGGCCAGGAAGCGTTTCAGCCACGCTATGGCTATAGGCTCATCTACTGCCGAGCGCCTGCAGGCCTCCTCACAGCGACGGGTACAAATCCTCCCGCAGGAGGCCGGAAAGGGGTTTTTTGACCTGACCAGTTGGAAGGCCTCTTCGAACCTGCCCCTGGCAATAAGCTGTACATAGTCCCTGGCGTCCTGATTTATGGCACAGGCCGCAATACAGGGAGCTTCCTCTATTATATTGGGATTGTCCAATCTTTCTCCTCGATATGCTGGGGAGGGTATATAAATAAAATATTAATAGATTCTACCTTATATTTCCATATAAATTTGTTGGAAATAGGGCCTTGAAGGGGAATGGACAGGCTCTAGAGGCAGGACCAGGCAGTTTTCCCAGAAAAAGAGGGGGGACTAAGAAATACCAGTTAGACTAATGTAATAGGCAAATGCAGAGAGAACAAATATGCCACCAACTGCAAAGAGTACCAGCGACCAGCGAAGATAAGGAATAAGAAATCTAAGGGCGCCAGTTATCTGAGCAGTATTGAGTTCCGCCCCAAGTGGTATATTCAGCTTTAAGACGGGATAAGCACCCACAAAACCAGCTATCAAGACCAATAGACCTCCCAAGAGACCCAAGACTTGTACCACGATTACCATGTTCATCCTCCTTTAAGAGAAAAGGTTTGAGGGAGACTATTAAAACGTTACGAGAAGCAAAAAGAACTTTCCTGAAGAGGGATGGGCAGTCCAATCTTTAGAAAAGCATGATTGAGAGGATTATCCCCAACCCCCAGGGGATTAATGAGGCATAACTATATTGCGAGGACTCTGTATTGTCAAGGGAAAAGAATATTCTTTAGTGTAGCTTTTAGGTTGACCCACACGCATGAGATAATATTCCGTAGGGAATAATTGTAAAATGTTTTGACATGGGAGGTTAGCTTAATTAAAATTGATTTTTGTAAGGTCGAGTCAATCCTGGGCTCAAAAGATGGAAAGAATATCAGAGTTAAGAAGATACCTTGTAAGCCTTAATACGCGGCACCTTCCCCATATCGATACGGACGTGCTGGTTATCGGCAGTGGGGTGGCAGGGCTCTTGTCTGCAGTGGAGGCGGCCAGGGGTGGTCGGGTGCTAATAGTTTCTAAGGACAAGCTCGGGGAGAGCAATACTATGCATGCCCAAGGGGGCATAGCAGCAGTGTTTGATACATCGGACAGCTTTGAGGAACATATAAAGGATACCCTAGAGGCAGGTCAGGGACTCTGCAATCCCAAAGTAGTAGAAGAGGTAATAAGAGAGGGACCAAGGAGGATTAGATGGCTTATGGAGCTGGGTACATCTTTTGACCACGAGGATGGGCATCTAGCCTTGACTAGGGAAGGTGGTCATAGTCACGCCAGGGTCATTCATGGCAAAGGCGACTCCACAGGAATGGTGGTGGAGGAGGCGTTGTTAGAGATAGTCAAGAGGAATTCCAGGATAAGCACCTTAGACCACTCCTTTGCCATAGACCTCCTGGCGGTGGAGGGGGCTTGTCGTGGTGCCCTTCTCTGGCACAGGCACAAAGGCAAGATAGTGGTATGGGCCAAGGAGACCATCCTGGCTACAGGTGGTTGTGGCCAACTCTATCGGGAGACCACCAATTCTCCTGTAGCTACTGGTGATGGCATAGCTATGGCCTACAGGGTGGGTGCGGTACTTGAGGATTTGGAGTTTGTGCAGTTTCATCCCACTACCCTTTATATTGCAGGGGCAGCCAGGGCCCTGATATCAGAGGCTGTTCGTGGAGAGGGGGGCATCTTGAGGAACAAAAAGGGGGAGCGCTTTATGCAAAGGTATCACCCCATGGCAGAACTCGCCCCAAGGGACATAGTCAGCCGAAGTGTACTCCACGAGATGCGGTCCACAGACTATACCCATGTGTACCTAGACGTGAGGCATATACCTAGAGAGAGGCTAATAGTACGTTTTCCAAAGATATGGTCCATATGTGCCTCCTTTCACATAGATATATCCAGGGAGATGATACCTGTTAGGCCTAGTGCCCATTACATGATTGGAGGAATAAAGGTAGGTGGCAGGGCCCATACTAATATCAGGCATCTTTATGCCTGTGGCGAGGCGGCCTCTACAGGACTTCACGGCGCCAACCGCCTTGGTAGTAATTCCCTACTAGAGTGCCTTGTTTATGGCCATAGGGCTGGCAGGGAGGCTGCCGCTGGACTAAAGAAGACTAAAAGCAGGGCCCATGCTTATCCCATGGAGATAGAGCTTGAGGTGGAAAAACTTAAAGGATTAGACCTGGAAGACATAAGGGAGTCCCTCAAAAGCCTTATGTGGAGGGATGTAGGAGTGGAAAGGGATAGAGAACACCTCAAGGATGCGGGAGAAAAGTTGGCTCAGTGGTCAGAATACGTTCTAAGCAAGGAATTTCACTCACCCCAGGGTTGGGAGCTACAGAATATGCTTACCCTAGCTAAGCTTATTACATTATCTGCCTTAGAGAGGGAGGAAACCAGGGGGGTTCACTACCGCAGCGATTTTACCAGCCGGGATGATACCCATTGGAAGAGGCATATCACCCTTCAGAATGCAAGGCCTTAGATTATCATCCCTTATATCTACCTATTATAAGGGTGACGTTATGTCCACCGAAGCCAAAGGAGTTGGACATGGCAATATCCACTTTTACCTCCCTGGCCTTATTGGGGACAAAGTCTAGTCCACAGCAGGCAGGGTCTGGATTTTCGTAGTTTATGGTGGGGGGAATGACGTTTTCCTGGATGGCCAGGGCGCAGATGGCCAGTTCCACCCCTCCTGCGGCTCCCAGGAGATGTCCCATCATGGATTTTGTGGAGCTTATTGGTATCTTTTGGGCATAGGGACCAAAGACGGTGCTAATGGCTTTTGCCTCTATTTCGTCCCCCAAAGGGGTAGAAGTGGCATGGGCATTGATATAAGAGACATTCTCTGGTGGGCACTGGGCATCGTGAAGGGCAGCACTCATGGAGGCAGCTGCCCCCTTTCCACTAGGTTCAGGGGCGGCCATGTGACAGCCATCGGCACCCAGGCCGTAGCCTAACATTTCTGCGTATATGAAAGCATCCCTCTTCCTGGCGTGTTCCAGCTCCTCGAGGACTATCACCCCGGCCCCTTCGGCCAGGACAAAACCATCCCTATCCCTGTCAAAGGGTCTTGAGGCCTTCTCCGGGTGGCTGTTTCTTGTGGAGAGGGCCTTCATGGAGCGGAAGGCCGCAACACCCAGGGGTGTTATAACAGCCTCACTTCCTCCCGCAATAACCACGTCTGCCTCCCCTCTCTGTATGAGCCTGAAGGCCTCTCCCAGGGCGTGGGCAGCGGTAGCGCAGGCGCTTACAACTCCTAGGTTAGGTCCATGCAGGCCGTAGTAAATGGCCACCTGGGCAGAGGCGGCATTAATCATCAGCTTTGTGATCATGAAGGGGGAGATTTTTGAGGGGCCACGTTCAAGGAGTATCCTGTGTTGGGCCTCTAGCTCCTGGAGGCCACCCATCCCTGAGCCAATGATGACTCCCACCTTGGTAGGGTCTTCCCTAGCCATGTCAAGGCTAGAGTCCTCCACTGCGATCCTGGAGGCAACAGAGGCAAACTGTGCAAAAGGGTCTAATCTGCGGGTCTGTTTTTGGTCGAACCAGAGGCTGGTATCAAAGCCTTGTATCTCGCCAGCAAAATGCACATCGTACTTGCTGGTGTCAAAGCCTGTAATCTTCTTTATACCGCTTTTTCCCTCACAGAGGGCAGACCAAAGGGTTTTCTTGTCGTGACCTAAGGGGGTAACAGTACCTAGACCAGTTATTACTACCCTTTGCCCCCGCATTTAGCTAAGCGCTCCTCAATGTAGCTGACAGCATTCCCCACGGTCTGTATCTTCTCTGCATCCTCATCGGGAATATTCATGTCGAAGGCATCCTCGAACTCCATGACCAGTTCTACTGTGTCTAGGGAGTCGGCCCCCAGGTCGTTGATGAAGGATGTCTGGGGGGTAATCTGCGAGGCACTTACCCCCATCTGCTTGCTCACCAGCTCAACAACTCTTTCTTGAACGGACGGCACGCCAGGTTCCTCCTTAAAACAAAATCCTCTATAAGGGAAAGTAGTCTATAAAGGACACTAATATAATAGAAGCAAGGTTACATGTCAAGGTGCTACATCGCCAGTCCCCCATCAACATGGAGGACATGTCCCGTGATGTAGTCAGAATCGGGACTAGCTAGAAAGAGTACAGCCCTAGCCACCTCTTGGGGCAAGCCAAATCTTCCTAAGGGTATCTGTGGTAGGAGCGTCTCTTTTGTCTCTTCCTTTAGTTTACTAGTCATATCTGTGGTGATAAAACCTGGGGCAATAGCATTGACCTGGATGCCCCGGGGGGCGAGTTCCTTAGCCACAGATTTTGTCAGCCCTATGATACCCGCTTTAGAGGCTGCGTAGTTTGACTGCCCTTTATTGCCAACCACCCCGGCAACGGAGGCAATATTTATTATCTTTCCTGACCTTTGTTTAATCATGTACCTGGAAACTATCTTAATGCCGAAGAAGGCCCCTTTCAAGTTTGTGTCCATGACCTGGTCCCATTCTTCCTCGGTCATCCTTATTATCAGATTATCTCTTGTAATGCCAGCGTTGTTAACGAGGATGTCTATACGTCCAAGTCTTCCATAGATGTCCTCCACGACGGCTTCCAGTTCTTGAAACTTAGAGACATCAACTTTATAGGCCAGGGCCTCCCCCCCTTTTTTTCTGGCCTCTTCTGCCGTTTGTTTCACCAGTTCTTCATTACGGGCGAGACAAGCCGTCTTTGCTCCGGCCTCTGCCAGGGCCAGAGCGGTGTCTTTTCCTATCCCCCTAGAGGCACCTGTTACAATGGCTACTTTACTATCTAATAGAGGCATTAGTCTGGCTTAGAACAGCCTCTAAGGTGCCCACAGTTTCTATGTTTCTTGTTGTCCTACTTGGGTCTATCCTATGAAGTAGTCCTGAGAGTACCTTCCCTGGCCCAACTTCATAAAACTCCTCCACCCCGTCCTTGAGGAGGTTTTCCATCGATTCAGTCCAGCGTACAGGACTGGTAAGTTGGGCAAGGAGGACATTCCTTATTTCTTCAGGTTCACTAACATATCGGGCTGTCACATTAGAGACCACGGGGACTGTGCTCTTATAGAATCTTGTCTTTAGGAGTTGGGGAGCCATTTTTACTTGGGCAGAGGTCATAAGGGGAGAGTGAAAGGCCCCACTTACTTTCAGGGGCATAACTGCCTTGGCCCCTCTTTTTTTTGCCAAGATTGCTGCCGCATCTATGGCCGCCTTTTCTCCAGAGATGACCACCTGGCCTGGGCAGTTATAGTTGGCAGTGCACAAGACACCGTACGCGGTGGCTTCTGCACAGACGGCCGCTACCTCTTTATCCTTTAGCCCTATGACAGAAACCATGCCCCCAGGAACCTCCTCCGAGGCCTCCTGCATAAATTTGCCCCTCTTATAGACGAGTTCCACAGCATCCTCAAAGGCCAGGGCACCAGCAAAGACCAGTGCTGTGTATTCCCCAAGGCTGAGTCCTGCAGCGGCATGACACTCCAGGGCATCTTCACCTTTTAATGCCTTAAAGACCTCCAGGATGGCGATACTGGTTACCAGTATGGCGGGTTGAGAGTAAAGGGTCTTATCCAGTTCTTGCTCTTTACCGTGAAAACAAACTTCGGCCAGGTCGAAACCCAAGACCTCGTTGGCCCTGCGGTAGATATTTCTAGCCTCTTGATACTGCTGGTGGAAATCTTTCCCCATGCCTACGCGGTGGGCACCCTGGCCAGGGAAGAGGAAGGCCCTCCTATTCATTACTTACCACCTTACTATGGAGGAACTCCAGGTCAACCCTCCTCCAAAGGCAGCAAGGAGGACTAGGTCTCCTGGCTTCAGTCTTCCTTCTTTCTTTGCCTCGTCTAGGGCTATGGGTATGGAGGCTGAGGAGGTATTCCCGTACTTTTCGATATTGTGGAAGATTTTTTCCCGCGGAATTTTGAGGCGCTCCATGGTGGCCTCAATGATGCGGAAGTTGCTCTGGTGCAGGATGAAGAGGCTTATATCATCTATAGTGAGGTTTGAAGAGGTTACAGTCTTGGTGATGAGTTCTGTCAGGTTAGTTATGGCCAGCTTGAATACCTCCCTTCCACGGAACTTTATATAGTGGAGGCGTTCCTGAAGGGTTTTTGTGGAGGGAGGCATTTTTGAGCCTCCTGCTGGTAAACTCAGCACATCCGTATGATTGCCATCTGCCCCCAAGAAGGTGGAGAGGATGTGCGAGCGCTTATTACCTCTTTGTAGTACAGTAGCGCCGGCCCCGTCGCCAAAGAGTATGCAGGTAGTTCTGTCCGTGTAGTCTGTTACCTTGGAAAGGCATTCGGCACCTATTACCAGTACGGTGTTCATTGCCCCTGAGTTTATGTAGTTCTGGCCTATAGAGAGGGCGTATATAAACCCTGCGCAAGCGGCCAATACATCAAAGGCCCCGGCCTTCTTTGCCCCTATCTTCTTTTGGACGTAGCAGGAGGTGGAAGGGAATAGGCTGTCAGGAGTAATAGTAGAGGTGATAATCAGGTCTACGTCTTTTGGGGATACATTGGCATCTTCCAAGGCTTTAGTTGCTGCGATGGCGGCCAAGTCTGAGGTGGCCACCCCGTCTTCTACGATGCGGCGTTCTTTTATGCCTGTACGCTTTATAATCCATTCACTACTGGTGTCCACCATCCTTTCAAGGTCATAATTGGTCAGCCTCTTGGCTGGAAGGAAAGCGCCTGTTCCTGTAATAGCAGCTCTATTATTATTTTCTTTCATAACGCTCCTTGTAACTGGAACCTTGAGTGCTTAGTTGACTTCCTTGGCTACAGAGTATTCCACAACGGCGCCTTGAGGAAGACCACAAGCTTCTAATTCTGAGGTGATGTGGCTATTCACATGGTGTTTGCCGAATTCCAGGGCCTCTCTTATGGCGTTTTGTATGGCCTTTGCGTCAGACCTACCGTGGGAGATGATGCAGATGCCATCTACACCCAGGAGGGGTACTCCTCCATACTCAGAATAATCCATCCTATTCCATAGTCTCCGGAGTGCAGGTCTGAGGAGCTTTAGCCCTAACCTGGTCCGGAGGCCCTTAGAGGCCTCTATCTCTATGGCGGCCACTAGGTTTTCCGCTAGACCTTCGGCAAACTTGATGAGGACATTGCCCACGAAACCTTCACACACGACTATGTCGAACTTGCCCTCGAAGATGTCTAGACCTTCGGAGTTACCCACAAAGTCCAGGGGGGAGCTATTCAATAGATTATAGACCTGCTTAACAAGGTCATTCCCTTTGCTATCTTCCTGGCCTATATTCAGGAGCCCTATTCTGGGCTCTTTGACTCCAAGGAGGTACTTAGTATAGACCGAGCTCATCACCGCATACTGCAATAAATGGATAGGCTTGCATTTTAAGTTAGCCCCTACGTCCACCACTACGCACCTGCCGTGACGCGTTGGGATGGTGGCGGCAATACAGGGCCTTTTGACCCCTTTGAGCATCTTTAGATACATGGTACTAGCAGCCACAGTAGCACCGGTATTACCAGCGCTTACCAGGGCCTCTGCCTCTCCACTGGCTACTAGTTCTACGGACTTGGTGATAGAGGAGTTTCCCTTCTTTCTTAGGGCTGCTACCCCAGGCTCGTCCATTCCTACCACCTGTGCGGCATGCCTGATGAATATATTATTTGGACGAGGCGAATAGTTCCTAAGGAGTTCACCAATTTCTTTTTCATTACCAACTAAGATTATCTCAGCAGTCTTAAATTTATTTGCTGCCTGCACTGCTCCCTTAACGATCTCCATGGGTGCACGGTCTCCACCCATGGCATCAACAGCTATTCTCATCTCAGACCCTTTCTACAGCGACCATCTGCCTCCCACGATAGTAGCCACAGTTGTGGCATATAGAGTGGGATAACTTTACGTGCTTACAGTGTGGACAGATAAAACGTTTGGAAAGATTGCCAGAACTTCTCTGTATAATATGAAAGCTTGGGATATTAGGGGGCTCAAGGCTGTCATGAGCGCGCCTTTTTCCTGTTCTAGAATTAGAGTGTCTTCTTTTGGGATTGGGCATTACAAACTCCTTAAAGATTAAAGCACTAAAGGGAAGAAAAAGGAAGAGCAAGAGACATTTTTACTTCCTTCTCCTTCCCTAATGTTATTCCATTATAATTATTATACTTACGTATTTCAACCCCCCACAGGACGGCGTATTCTATTGCCCCTTGGTTTTTTTGTCAAGGGAAATCTAACTATTATTTTCCTGATAGAGGATACTAGTTAGATGAGCTCCCACAGTTCTTTTCCACCGGTTGCTTATTTCAGGAGGATGAGCCCAAAGTACTTCACGTATTCGCCCTTCCTTTCTAGGAAGTTGACCTCAAGGCCATTATTTCTTACGGTTTGGAAGACATCTATTCCGCAGGCCTCCATAGATGGCCTGGCCTTATAAGGCAGTAGGCAGGGCCCTTCTTCTGGACACTTAGTACACAAGGGGCAGGGCCCAGCCCCCAGGGCAAGGGCCTTATGGTATCCACCAATATTGGCCTCCAGCTCCAGTTTTAGAAGCATTTCCTTAAAATCCTTCCCTGGTGGCTGGCCTTCCACTAGGAGGCTATACTTGTAGTAGCCCAGTATCTCTTTGGTCTCTTTATAGTGCGGGGCGAAAGGTGGACAGGTCTTGGACCTGCCATAATGTGGACATCCGAAACGACATTTAAGTTGTACCCAGGGCTCCACCACTACACTATCAATAGGTATTATCTTTGCCTCGGTGGCCCCCAGGCGTATTGCCTCATCACACAGAACGCTTATCGGCTCTATTTTTGTCCTCACTTTATTCTCTCTTTCAAAAGGGGCTGTATCTAGCGAGTAGATTAACTAATCAGATACCAACAACAGAACATGCTGTCAACTAAAATTGGGTTTGACCCCTGCTAGGTGGTGTGATAGTATTGGTCCTAAATTGTTAGGTCCAGGGTTATTAGGAGGCCGACATGGAATATACCTTAAGCCAGATATGTTCCATCACTGGTGGCAGACTGGTGGGGGATGGTAGTGTGAGGATTACAGGGGTGGGAAGCCTGGAGGGGGCCAGGCCAGGGGACATTTCTTTTGTAAAGGGAGAAGGGTTAGTAAAGAAGGCCTTAAATACCAGGGCCTCTGCCCTTCTTTCCCATAGGGATATACCTGAATTGGCCAGACCTCTCATTATATCTGATAACCCCTTTCTGGCCTTTGTGAGGCTTCTGGAGGTGGTTGCCAAGGAGAAGGTCGGGCAGCCCATGGGAGTCCACCCCTCAGCCCTTGTCTCTAAGGGTGCCTCTATTGGCAAGGATGTTTCCGTAGGAGCCTATAGCGTCGTTGAAGAGGGGGCAGTGATAGGGGACCGAGTTACCATATACCCTCTTGTTTATATTGGGCGGGGCTCTAAGGTGGGAGAGGATACGGTTATCTACCCACAGGTTTCCGTAAGGGAAGAGGTGATTATCGGGCGGAGGGTAGTAATCCATTCGGGCACCGTTATAGGTGGGGACGGTTTTGGCTATCTTCAGGTAAAGGGACGCCACGTGAAGATACCCCAGGTGGGGACGGTAGAGATTGGTGATGATGTGGAGATAGGGTCTAATGTTACCGTTGCTCGGTCCACCCTGGATAAGACAGTGATAGGCCGTGGCGTAAAGATAGACAACCATTCTCATGTGGCCCATAACGTAATTATAGGTGAGGATTCTATGCTCATTGCCTACGCAAAGATTGCAGGGGGGGCCGTTGTGGGTAAGAAGGTGATGATAGCAGAGGATGTAGGCATAACCGACCACGCAGTGATAGGAGATGGCTGCACCATTGGCGGTGGCTCCAATGTGTACAAGAGCCTTCCCCCTGGCGCCATTGTGTGGGGTTCACCTGCAAAACCTATGATGGAGGAGAAGAGACTCCAAGCCCTTTTGAGAAAACTCCCATCTATGCGAGAGGGCCTCAAGCAGATATATAAAAGGTTAAAAGAAAAAGGGGTATTAGAAGAGGATTTAAAGATATAGTCTCCTAATACCCCTCTAGGATTTTTTAGAAGAAAGTCTCTAGTTTCCTACCTCGACTGGTTCCTTAGCGGCTTCCCTTACCACAAAGCGCTTCTCCAGCTTCTTCATCTTCTCTACTATTCCACCGTATTCTAGCTCTTCGTAGTGGAGCATAGCTGGGCCAGAGAAGCCCTGGCGTCTTATCTCTGTGGCCTTGAGGGATACGTTTTGTCTGACCCAATCCCAGTAGGGATGGTCAAAGGCATCGGCAGGCTCGGTGAGCTTACCGTTACGGACGCAGAAGGCTGCGCAGGTAACCACTACTGGTCCATCAAAGTAGGAGATGGTTGTGTTGAGCTTGCAGGGCATCATTGGGCCTACGTGGCTGCCCCTCATGGTCCCTGCTGCGTAGTGGCCTATACTATAAGGGGAGAGCACCTCGCCCGTAGCGGGGAACTGTGCCTGAACCCTCACCAGCATTACAGGGTCGTCCTTCCCTGTGTATTTTCCTGCTATGTTGTGGAGCCTCTGGGTGCTGGCTACTACTGCCTGGTCGCCGGTACTTCTTGACCAGATAGATTCTACGACAAATCTGGAGTTATCCCTGAGCAGGGCGGCTATGTCATAGGTGTCCTCTGGGGAACAGAGTTCTATTATACGGTCCCCTTCAGTGTAGTTTACGTCCATAATTACGAACCTGAATCCCTTAGCCATAGAGGGGCTGAGCATAAGACCAGGGCAATGCATAATGTCTGCAAAGCCTAGGAAAAGTGGGAGATTGTAGGCCCCTGGCTCGGTCTTATCTGCGGCAAAGAAGAGGAAGGGTTCATTAGGTCTCTCCTCTATCTCCATCTCTGCCACAGAAGGTCCCAGACCCTTCACGTTTCCAGAGAAGGCGTCCTTTAAGAGGTCTTGGCCTGCACCGTAAAGACCCTGCTCCTTGGCCACCTTGGTTCCAGCTACAAAGGCATTCCAGGCTAGCCTATGGATATCCTCGTTAAGCCTACCCCTGGTGTGGGTCATTAGTATGGCTATATCATCGCCAGTGGAACTGATGTACGAATCTATTAAAAGGCCCTTTCTAGTGCCGTTAGCCTCTATATGGTCCCTCACCGTCTTCATCAACTGGGCACTGGGCTTGATGTGTCCACCAATACTGCCTACATCGGCCTTAATTACACTGAGGGTCATTTTCATTTTCTATCTCCCACAAATGCCTGTATGCTGTATGAATTCTTTCTCCTGGTTGGTTATGTAAAGAGGACAACTTATTATACTTATGTAATCTTAAAAATCAACCCATATTTTGCCCTTTCATTATTTTATTGACAAGGGAATCCCACGGCTGGTAGGTTTAGGCGGGATTATGAGGCAGACAGCCAAGGAAACAAATTTCATAAAGTTTTTGGGCACAGCTGGGGCACGCTTTGTGGTATCTACCCAGCTCAGGGCCTCGGGAGGTGTGTGGTTCTCCCTGGACGGGGTAAATATCCTGGGAGACCCAGGGCCAGGGAGCTTGGTGCGCTGTGTTTCCAGCAGGCCAAAGCTCAACCCTGCCCATCTGGACGCTATTATTGTAACCCACAGACACCTGGACCACTGCGGGGATGTAAATATAATGATAGAGGCCATGACAGAAGGGGGTACAAAGAAGAAGGGTGTCCTCTTCGCCCCAAGGCAGGCCCTGGAGGAAGACCCTGTAGTATTTCTCTATATACGGAAGTTTTTGGAAAAGATAGAGGTACTCAAGGAGGGAGGGACCTACAGGGTGAAGGATATATCCTTTTCCACCCCCCTCAAGCACCAGCACCCAGCAGAGACCTACGGGATAAACTTCCAGACCTCCCGATGCACGATATCCTGGGTAGTGGACACCTGCTTCTTCCCCGACCTCCTCAAACATTACAGGGGGGATGTCCTTATTCTGAATGCCGTGAGGTTTAAGGATGAAAACGACAAAGAAAAGGGCATATATCATCTTAATTTTGACGACATCAAGGGGATGGTCAAGGAGCTAAAACCCAGGCTGACCATCCTCACCCACTTTGGCATGAAGATGCTCCATGCCCGCCCCCATGAGCTGGCCATGCAACTCTCTAATGAAATAGGCTGCAAGGTACTTGCAGCCAGTGACGGGATGAGAGTGGATTTAACTCAGCTTTAATTCTTTATACGGTAACAGGATTCTATTCCTTGACGTGTCTTTTTGGGTCTGTTATTATCTCCTTAACTTAAAGGAGATAGGCATGGCGAGGGGAAGGTTAAGTTATCTCTGGCAAAAGCTGGAGGAGGGTTGGGGCAAGCTTCGGAGATTTTATCTCGTCCACTATAGAGAAGACTACGTCCAGGGCCAAGTGCGATGGAGGCAGGGTGCTTGCCGGCGCTGTGGGAGTTGCTGCAGAATTATGTTTCGCTGTCCCCACCTCATTACTGAAAACCAGTGCTCCATCTACTACTGCCGCTATAAACAGTGTAAGGCCTTTCCCATAGATGACCGAGACCTAAAATATCTCAGGCATACCTGCGGATTCTCTTTCTTAAGGCCAAAAGAGGCAAGGTTTACACAGAGGGCATCATGAGACTGCCTGTTTCCCCATATGCCTTGCAGGAGTTGTTCATGTTTAGCGCCTTTTTATCCCTTGCCATAGGGTACTCTCTTAGGGTCTTTCCTTGGTTAAGTATCCTTTGCATCCTTGCTTTGGCCTTCCTCTGGTATTTCTTCAGGGACCCAGAGAGGGTCATTTTGAGGTCCAATAGCAGGCTCCTTTCCCCTGCTGACGGTAGGGTGGTGGAGATTGCCTCAGTGAAGGAGGATGATTTTCTAAAGGGTGAGGCCTTGAAGATAGGTGTCTTTATGTCCCTCTTTGATGTCCATGTAAACAGGATGCCCTGCAGTGGCAGGGTAGAGTTCTTGGCGCATCGGAACGGACGTTTTTTTGATGCCCGTAGTCCCGAGGCCTCCATACGGAATGAGTGTAAACTAATAGGCCTTGTGGCCGATGGCGGCAAGAAATTTCTGGTGAAGCAGATTGCAGGCCTGGTGGCCAGGCGGATCGTTTGTCCCTTGAACATAGGGGACCACCTGGAGCAGGGGCAAAGGTTTGGTATGGTAAAATTCGGCTCCAGGGTGGAACTCTATATACCCAAGGACCAGCCCGTTCATATAAGGGTGAGGGAAGGCCAGAAGGTCAAGGCCGGGATAACCGTCCTGGCAGAACTTATCTAAGGATGTCGAGACCTCTGAAAGTCAGTCAACCGGGCTAGGGGGGTCATGCCAGAGGCAGATCCGCCTTAGGCGGATGCGGCCCTGGAAAGGCGCTAGACCTGCATATGGCACGGGGCCGCCTATCCATTTTCTACTCTTGATGTTATAATAAAAAGGTCTTGTCACCTTGAGACTGAAAAATAAAGTGGCCCTCATTAGCGGTGGTGGGACGGGGATAGGTAAGGCCACCGCCTTACTTTTTTCAAGAGAGGGGGCGAAGGTTGCCATATCAGGTAGGAGAAAAGAGCCCCTGGAAGAAACCGTCTCCGAGATTAATACCTCAGGCGGAAAGGCTGTCCTTATCCAGGGAGATGTCTCCGTGGTAAAGGAAGCCAAGGCCATGGTAGATAAATCGGTGAAGGCCTTTGGCAGACTGGATATCCTGGTTAATAATGCCGGTGTGGATTATAAACCTGGCAACATCCCAGAGACAGAGGAAGAAGAATGGGATGTTACAATGGATATCAACGTAAAGGGAGTATACCTCCTGAGCAAGTTTGCTGTACCCGAGCTGGAAAAGACCAGGGGGAACATCATAAATATCTCCTCCGTTATAGGTATGGTGGGTTGTCCTGGTGCCATAGCCTATACCACCTCTAAGGGTGCGGTGTTGAATCTTACCAGGAGTATGGCCATAGACCTGGCACCAAGGATTCGTGTGAATTGTATCTGCCCGGGTATTGTAGATACCCCCATGGCCAGGAGGTGGATAGGGAGGGCAAAAGAACCTGAGGCCCTTCTGCGGAAGGTCCTCGAGGACTATCCCCTGGGAAGGATGGGCCAGCCCGAGGACATAGCCTACGCAGCCCTATACTTTGCCTCTGAGGAGGCAGGCTGGGTTACAGGGGCTGTCCTGCCAGTGGATGGTGGGTTTACAGCGGGATAGAGGAGACATGTTTACAGGTATAATTGAGACGATGGGCAAGGTAGCCGAGGTTAGCAGGGCAAGCCAGGGGGGTAGGTTATGGGTACATGTGGGCCCCCTGGCAAAAGAGCTGAGGGTAGGGGATAGCCTATCCATTGACGGGGTTTGCCTCACAGTGGTGGCTGTTAAGGGCGACGTGGTAAACTTCGATGTCTCCCAGGAGACCTTTAAACGCTCTACCCTGGGCGAACTAAGGCCAGGCGATAAGGTAAATATTGAAAGGGCCCTCAGGGTAGGTGACCGCCTGGGAGGACACTTCGTCCAGGGCCACGTGGACGGCACAGCCGCCATTAAGAAAAAGGAGGAAGGCCAGGGACAGTGCACCATGTGGTTTTCTGTAGGAAAGGAACTCTCTCAGAACATGTTGGAGAAGGGTTCTGTGGCTGTGGATGGGGTAAGTCTGACTGTAGTGGATATAGCCCCTTCAGTCTTCTCGGTGGTACTGATCCCCCACACCCTGACAAATACAACCCTTGGCCTGAAAAAGATAGGCGATAGGGTGAACGTAGAGACAGACATCCTGGGCAAGTGGGTGAGAAGGCTCCAGGCCGCATGGACAGGTAGGGAAGAGGGACTTACCAAAGAGGTGCTCAGGGCCAAGGGCTTCGAATAATATGGAGAAGGTTAGCAGAAAGATAATAGGTATCACCATGGGCGACCCCTGCGGCATAGGGCCAGAGGTAGTGTTAAAGGCTATGGCCTCTAAAGAACTTTCTCACGAGGGCCCCTTGCTAATAATCGGTTCGGAGGCTGTGCTTCGGGAGACGGCTAAGGGTCTGAAGCTACCTCTTGAGCCCGAGGGCAGAGACGTAGAGGTCCTTGACCTGGATAACTTTGACCTGGAAGGGCTGGGCTTAAGGGCCCCCAGCAAAGAAGCTGGTAAGGCCTCCATCGAATACATCTTCAGGGGGATAGACCTGGCCCTCAGAGGGGATATAGGGGCCCTTGTGACGGCTCCCATAAGCAAGGAGGCCATCCGCATGGCGGGTTACCCTTACTCAGGGCATACCTCCATCTTGAAAGAGCTCACAGGTGCTCCCAGGGCAGTTATGATGATGCTTGGAGGTAATCTCCGTGTCTCCTTTGTCACTATCCACATACCTTTAAAAGAAGTCCCAGCGCTAATTAACACGGAGGACATACTTTCTGCTATAAGAATCACCACCCGTGGCCTTAGGGAACTTTTCTCCATTTCTGAGCCCAGGCTGGTAGTCTGCGCCCTTAATCCCCACGCAGGAGAAGGGGGCTTGATGGGTTCTGAGGAGGAAGAGATAGTTCTGCCTGCTGTAATGCAAGCACAGGAGGAGGAAATTAACTGTGTGGGACCTATGGCCTCGGATGTGGCCTTTTATAAGGCCTCCCAGGGGGAGTTCGATGCAGTAGTATCTCTCTATCATGACCAGGGCACCATTCCCATAAAACTTCTTGCCTTCCAGAGGGGTGTCAATCTTACCCTTGGTATTTCCATAGTGCGAACCTCTCCCACCCACGGTACGGCCTTTGATATTGCAGGGAAGGGTATAGCAGACCCAGGCTCCATGCTAGAGGCAATTAAGGTGGCGGGTCACCTCTCAAGACTTGGTAGGCCTTTGGTGGCCTACTACTAAGGCGTTAAGGGCCTTCCTGAACCTAAAGGTGGATGGCACATGACCGTAGCACCCATTCCCCTTACACCATCGGCACTAAGGGCCGCCTTTCAAGAAAGGGGCATCATCCCAAAGAAAGGGCTAGGTCAGAATTTCCTTATAGACCAGAATATTCTCCACGTGATAGTGGAGGCCGCAGGGCTGGAAAAATCTGACCTAGTACTGGAGATAGGTACTGGGGTGGGTTCCCTAACCATGTTTCTAGCTGAGAAGGTCTATAAGGTCCTTTCTGTAGAGATAGACACAAGGCTTTTTAATTATGCTAAGGCGGGCCTGACGTCCTATGCGAATATCTATCTGCTAAACAGGGATATCCTCAGGTCCAAGACCACCATTGACCAGCAGGTGGAAGACCAGCTTAAGGACTGGCTCCAGGAAGGGGGCTTGAGGCTGAAGGTA
The DNA here is from genome assembly GCA_030586765.1 of Candidatus Brocadiales bacterium. Lineage (GTDB taxonomy): Bacteria > Planctomycetota > Brocadiia > Brocadiales > Bathyanammoxibiaceae > JAUQZZ01. The sequence goes on from JAUQZZ010000003.1 coordinate 30,285, forward strand.
GTAGCCAATCTGCCCTATCACATCAGCACCCCTGTGATAATAGCCCTCCTGGAGGGGAATCTGCCTATAGAGCTAATGGTTCTTACTCTACAAAGGGACATCGTGGACAGGCTGATGGCTAGTCCAGGCACCAAGGACTACGGTATCCTCTCCGTGGTGGCTCGTGTCTTTTCTGAGATAGAGGTGCTGAGGACCCTTCCTCCTGAGGTATTTTGGCCTGAGCCTCAGGTGGAATCTGCAATAGTAAGACTTCACGTAAGAAAGGAGGAGGCCTGTAGGAAGATATCCAACTACGGTCTTTTCAGCAGGCTTGTAAGGGGGGTGTTTCAAACCAGGAGAAAGATCCTCCTTAACAGCCTTCTTATGCTGGGCATACCCTCCTTGAGCAAGGAGGCTGCACTAGAGATGCTCAGGAGGTTGGACGTCCACCCCCAGGCAAGGGGGGAGGCATTGCCCTTAGAAGGGTTTATTGCCCTGGCTAAAGAACTAGAACTCTTTGGGAAAGAGGAGGGGTAACTATGGAAGTAAGAGAAACGGACCTTCCAGCCATAGGTAAGAAGTTTACCATAGAGACGGAATCAGGCGAGACGGTAGTGGTAGTGGTTCATCATACTGGTGAGAGGGAGGTGTATCGCTTTACTGAGAAGGAGAAAGAGGAACCTGCCTCAGTAACCAATCTCACAGAGGAAGAGGCAAGGACCATCGGTTCCATCCTGGCTGGGACATATTTCCAGCCTGTGCCAGAAAAGTCCATGGAGTTAGTGATGAAGGAGATGGCCATGGAGTGGATAAAGGTAGAACCCCACTCCAAACTGGCCAATAAGACCATAGGAGAGCTAGCTATAAGGAAAAAGACAGGGGTATCCGTTATCTCTATCTTGAGGGAAGGCAAGGCCATTCCCAATCCCCTACCTTCAGAAAGGATACACGAAGGAGATACCCTTATAGTGGTAGGCAACAGTGGACAGATAAGTAAATTTCTGAGCTTTATCGGCAAGCCCAGGGAATAGAGATGGATGTACACACTATAATCTTTGAGATGGGCATTACCTGCTTTATCCTCTTCTTAAGCGGGTTACTGGCCAGTAAGATGCGCCTCTCCCTTATCCCCCTCTATATCCTGGCGGGCCTTGTCCTGGCAAGGGTTGTCAGGCCTAACATGGTCTTAGAATTTATGGCCGAGATAGGCGTAATTCTCCTCCTCTTTGTTATAGGGCTAGAATTCTCCTTTGGGAGTTTCATAAAGAATAAAGAAAGGTTTCTTGCAGGCGGCTTCCTTGACTTAGTATTTAACCTTCCTTTAGGATTTCTGGCGGGTCAGGCCCTAGGCCTGGATATTATTACCTCCCTCTTTCTGGCAGGGATAGTGTATATAAGCAGTTCTGCAATAATAGGCAAAAGTATTGTGGACCTGGACAGGGCAGCCTTCCCTGAGACGGAGTACCTCTTAGGCATCCTGGTCTTTGAAGACATATTTATGGCCCTTTATCTAGCGGCCCTTTCAGGGATAGTTACCCTTGGCAAGCCAGACGTGCTTCATG
>JAUQZZ010000215.1 GCA_030586765.1 Candidatus Brocadiales bacterium
ACCCCAGGCCGTACTCCTTGGGGAGGTGAGGATACCTGGGATGTACGACGTCTTTGGGGGACAGAGGTTGATAGAAGTCCTGGCCAAGGCCGGTGGACTCACTGAGAAGGCAAAGAGTGACAGTATCTTTTTGGTGCATCAGACAACGGACGGTCCTCAAATCCTCACCGTCAGCATCCAGGACGCCATTACGAACAACACCGTAGTGGACCACATGGACCTGGTCTATGTGCCAACACGAGGTGTAAACATTGCTGAAGTTCTTGTCGGTGTGATTGCACCCATGGTATATAGTATGGGCAGTGCGGCTACGACGTCCAGTGCCATCCGAAGGGAGCTTTTCGTTGCTCCTAAGTAGGGGCAGACCTATGTGTCTGCCCATTGTAGGGGCGGGTTTCAAACCCACCCGTGTGGTGGAGCTATAGTAGAGTAGGGGCAGGGCTTGCCCCTGCCCTATCAAGTGGAGCTATAAGTAAAATGGAGCTGTAATATAATCATGAATACAGAGCCGATAAAGATGAAAAAGACCCCTTCACGCATAGAGCTTAGCCTTTGGGATTACTTACTAGTAATCCGTAAGAGGCTGTTGTGGATTCTAATTACCTTCTTTTGCGTACTAGGGGGAAGTATCTTCTACACCTTCACTATCACCCCCGTTTATCAGGCTGTGGCTACTGTGAGGATTACGGAACGAAAGGTTCCTGTAGAGCCTATCCCTACGACCACCGTGTGGATGTCGTATACAAATCCCATTGAGAGTGAGGTGGAGGTGATAACCAGCGCAGCGGTGATGGAAAAGGTGGCCAGAAAATTGGGCCTCTTGAGGGAGGATGCCACCCAGAAGGAGATAGAGAGTCAAACTGCCTTTGTACGGGGGACTATCTTTGCCAAGTCAGTAAAAGATACTGATGCAATAAGAATAGTTGTCCAGCACACGAGCCCTACCCTAGCCGCCAGGATAGCTAATACCACGGCAGAGGTATACACAAAAGAAGATTTCCAGAGAAAGATTAAACAGGCCACGGCAGTTAGAGAATACATAGAGGAGCAGGTAAAGATAGTGAGGGAGAAGCTCCACCAGCTGGAGGAGGAACTGAAGCAGGCCAAAGAAAGCGGAGAGGTAACGGGGGTTGGGGAAATACTTATAACAAGACTCACCACCCTGGAGAGGGATAAGTCCGAATTCCTGGGGAAATACACCATGAAACACCCTAAGGTGGCGTCTATAGAAGACCAGATTAATGATATAAAGAAGCAGTTGCAGACGCTACCAGAAGGAGAGATGCGGGTGGCCAGGATGGTGAGAGAGATAGGGGTTCAGGGGAGGGTATACGAAGGGCTTATGACGAAGTTATCCGAGGCCCGTATTGCCGAGGCGGAGAAGGTGGAAGAAGTACAGATACTTGACCATGCTTCCATACCTACCAGTCCTATAAAACCAAAGATGCTCCCTAACGCTGGGGCTGGGGCCGGGGCCGGCATAGTCCTGGGGTTTCTTATAGCCTTTCTGATAGAGAGCCTTGATACCTCGCTAATGACTATTGAGTCAGTGGAGGCCCTAACTGGGCTTCCCGTCCTGGCGGTCATCCCCTTTATCAAGATTCCGAAGAAGAAGGAGAGACCAAGGAACCACCCTGCCAAAGTAAGCAAGAGTATCTTGCAAATACGACAACAACTGGTCCTCTTCCAGAAGGAAGATGACCCCATTCTGGAGGCCTACCGCACCCTCAGGACCAATATACAGCTCAAGAGACAACCCCATCAAAAGGTCATCCTCATCACAAGCTCTCTTCCTGTGGAGGGTAAGACTGTCACCGTATGTAATCT
>JAUQZZ010000216.1 GCA_030586765.1 Candidatus Brocadiales bacterium
ACCCCAGGCCGTACTCCTTGGGGAGGTGAGGATACCTGGGATGTACGACGTCTTTACTGGACAGAGGTTGATAGAAGTCCTGGCTAGGGCCGGCGGACTCACTGATAAGGCAAAGAGTGACAGTATATTCCTGGTGCATCAGACAACGAGCGGCCCTGAAATCCTCACCGTCAGCATCCAGGACGCCATTAAGAACAACACCGTAGTGAACCACATGGACCTGGTCTACGTGCCAACACGAGGTGTAAACGTTGCTGAAGTTATTGTCGGTGTGATTGCACCTATGGTATATAGTATGGGCAGTGCGGCTACAACGTCCAGTATCGTCCGAAAGGAGCTTTTCGTCGCTCCTAAGTAGGGGCAGTCCGCCTCAGGCGGATGTGTCTGCCCATTGTAGGGGCGGGTTTGAAACCTGCCCCTACCAGTGGAGCTATAAGTAAAATGGAGCTGTAATATAATCATGAATGCAGAGCCGATACAGATGAAAAAGGCCCCTTCACGCATAGAGCTTAGCCTCTGGGATTACTTACTGGTAATCCGTAAGAGGCTGTTGTGGATTCTAATTACCTTCTTTTGCGTACTAGGGGGGAGTATCTTCTACACCTTCACTATCACCCCCATCTATCAGGCCGTGGCTACTGTGAGGGTTACAGAGCGTAAGGTCCCTATAGAGGCTACTCCTACCACCGCCATGTGGACGTATGCAAATCCCATTGAGAGTGAGGTGGAGGTGATAACTAGCGCGGCGGTGATGGAAAAGGTGGCCCGGAAATTGGGCCTTTTGAGGGAGGATGCCACCCAGAAAGAGATAGAGAGCCAAACGGCCTCTGTACGGGGGACTGTCTTTGCCAGGTCGGTGAAAGATACTGACGCGATAAGAATAGTTGTCCGCCACACGAGCCCTACCCTGGCTGCCAGGATAGCCAACGCCACGGCAGAGGTATACATAAAAGAAGATTTCCATAGAAAGATTAAACAGGCCACGGCCGTTAGGGAATACATAGAGGAGCAGGTAAAGATAGTGAGGGAGAGGCTTCACAATCTGGAGGAGGAACTGAAACAGGCCAAGGCGAGCGGAGAGGTAACGGGGGTTGGGGAGATCCTTATAACAAAACTCACTGCCCTGGAGAGGGAGAAGTCCGAACTCCTGGGAAAATACACTATGAGACATCCTAAGGTGGCGGCCATAGAAGACCAGCTTAAAGATATAAAGAAGCAGTTGCAGACGCTGCCAGAAGGAGAAATGCGGGTGGCCAGGACGACGAGAGAGGTAGAGGTACAGGGGAAGATATACGGAGAGCTTATGACGAAGTTGGCCGATGCCCGTATTGCCGAGGCGGAGAAGGTGGAAGAAGTACAGATACTTGACCGTGCCTCTATACCTGCAAGTCCTATAAAACCAAAGATGCTCCCTAACGCTGGGGCTGGAGCCGGGGTCGGGCTAGTCCTGGGGTTTCTCATAGCCTTTCTGCTGGAGAGCCTTGATACCTCGCTAATGACTATTGAGTCAGTGGAGGCCATAACTGGGCTTCCCGTCCTGGCGGTTATCCCCTTTATCAAGATTCCGAAAAGGAAGGAGAGACCAAGGAACCACCCTGCCAAGGTAAGCAAGAGTATTTTGCAAATACGACAACAACTGATCCTCTTCCAGAAGGAAGACGACCCCATTCTGGAGGCCTACCGCACCTTCAGAACCAATATACAGCTCAAGAGACAACCCCATCAAAAGGTCCTCCTCATCACAAGCTCTCTTCCTGTGGAGGGTAAGACTGTCACCGTATGTAATCT